>CAMWXA010000180.1 GCA_947178035.1 uncultured Lachnospiraceae bacterium
ATCCATACTATCAATAAGCTTCTGTAAACAGAGAAATCTATAATCTATTCTTATTTCGTATATATCAAATTACGATCAAACTTTCTAACAAGAGCTATTGGAAGTCACATTAATACTGGCTTCCCGAAATTTCTAACTAAAAATACTTTTTACCCATCATTACCTTGTTGAATGCCAATATCCTTTACATCAGCGTAAAAATTATTTGTATAATTGTTTATAACCTGTGTGTTTGATGCAATCTCTCTTTCTTTTTCAGTAAAGGTCATATTTTCGCCCAATATCTCATTCTCTTCAAGCAATAATGCCCAGTCCAATATCTTATTTCTAACCGTACTCATAATCCTATACATTTCACTTTTAGAAACAAAAAACGCATATTTTGTCGGCATAAAGTCTGTTGAACTATTAAAAAACTCTGTCAAAGCAGCATTGACCGTTAAACATACTGAGCCGTCACTCGAATTATATGAATCCGATATTGCAGAGATAGAAAGTCCCAACGGTATACATGAAACTTCATCTGCTATATCTGCTGATAAAATCATTGGTATCCAACCATTATACGGATTCCATGCTTTTATTTCTCCTCTAACATTACGATACTCCGGCAGGTGATTTTCATATCCATTTTGTTCTTGATTTATCCACTCTTCTAAATCTTTCAGTTTCAGCTTCTTTGCCACTAAATAGGCTTTTCTAAGTAAAGATTCTATAGAAATAGTTTCATCTAATGCTTCCCTTTGTAATTCTAACACTATACCGCCCATACTTATCTCCTGTTATATTATTTTTTATAATAGACTCAAAATACCAGATGCAATAAGACTTCCCCCTACACCCATAGCAAGATTTTTTATATCTCCTAACAAAACTTGTATTTTGCTAGGATTCTCTTGCCTTTGGACTACCACGAAGATTTCCTCCATTTTTTCTCTCAATTCACTTGCACACTCTCCAAATTCCGAATCCAACATTCCATCATATTTCCTTATTTGTTCAATAATTTTTCCTACCGCATCATAATCAAATCCATTATTTACATTCTTGGTTTGTGTAGAATCTTTTGTTCCTTGTTGAATTTGAATATCTGAAACATCTCCATTAAAAATATTGGTATAACTATTTGTTTTTTGTTCTTGATTCATTGCTTTCTCCTTATCTTGAAAATATGATAATATACTTGGCAGAATACTTATTTCCCAGAAGCCAGATATGTAGTAAACATACTGCGAAATCAAACCATACTGTTTAAGCTTTTCAAACTCAAATTGCAAATCCCGTTCCAAATACGTAGGAATTTCAATATCATTATTTGTCAGTTTAAAATCTTCCCTTCTATAATTATCGCAGATAATAGATACTAATTCTTCTGCTGTAAAATCAATAATTTTCAATCCACCAACAGTTGGCTGCCCATTTACGATAGAAGCTGCCCTCTCTCTTCTTGCATCTATTTGAGCCTGCCTATTAGATTCCCTTCGCTGTTTATCTACTAATCTTTTATCTGCTTGGATTTTTTTCTTAACATTCTTAGTCGCCTCTTTTTGATATTTTTCTAATGCTTTTTCCAATGAACTTTTTGCCATAGACACACCCCCATTTTATGTTTCTGCAAGTATTGTTTTAAGTAACTCAATTGCAGATTCCTCGTTTGGATTATTTGTTCCTAATTCTCCTCGAAACGCATTGGCAAGAATTGATTTTCTTATACCTTCAATATTCTCCAAAGTAGTTTCAATTAAATCAATAATAAAATTTTCCTTATTCATTAAATTATCTATTATCTTAACAATCTCATTTTGTTCCTCCAATGGAGGAATAATAAAATCCAATTCTCTTACTCTCTGACAATTTAACGCTTGTGGACCTGAGCCAGCTCCCTTTTCTCTATTCTTCTTATACTGTTTTTGCAGCCAGTACCAAAGGAACTTAGAATTTATCTGTCCATGTTCTACAACAATTGCGGCAATATTTTGATTAGTAGTTGCCTCAATATTCAGAATTGCGCTCTGTCCCCTTGTCTTTCCCTCCCCAATCATCGCAATTAATACTGTACCTATTGGAAGTAATTTCACAGATGAATTATCATATCCCTCTTGCGTAATTCGTTCTTCTGTATATGCAATAACATTATTTCTTACCTCTCCTGAACTAACCCATGGAATATCGCCATTCCAAAAATTATCACATTTTCTTGATGGGGTGCTGCCATTTGTAACAATCGAAACTGCACCTACATTCCCCTGATACCAACATACATTAGAACTCATTGTTATTTCTTTAAGTTTGCTTTGACCATTTTCTATGAATTTTTTTTCTTTCTTTGATAAATTCAACGAATACTTCTCAATGTTATCTATCACACAATTTTTTATGTTTAAATGATCCCGTCTCCATTTCTCTGTCAATGTCCCTGAAAATGCTTTTTGTAAAATAGCATTTCGTCTTTCATTACAGATCCCTATAGAATCTTCTAACTTCTCTTTCGCTTCATCCAATTTAGCAAATAAGCTCTCAATTCGTTCTACAATTCGTTGCTGTTCCGCTAACGGTGGCAACGGAAACATCAACCTCTTCAATACATTAGCATTTACGTTCAGTCTTGTAGTACCTTGTGACTTTTCAGATATCTGCCCCCAATACAAACCTGACTGCAAATAATAGGAAAGATACTTTGCAGAAATTTTTGGTATCAATCGTATCAAATACGAAGCAAAAACAGCATCTAAATCTGAAAATGCCAAGCCATTCTCACCAACACTTCCCATTCGGGCAATGAAAATATCATCTTTATGTATTTTATATGCTTCATACGCCTTCTCATCTATAGGACAATAAGGTGCTTTTTTGTCATTAATTATACCGTTACCAATATCTGTTATACGAATATACTTGGGTCCAACCTTCTCATATACTGCTTTTTCTGTATATCCGTATTGAAAACCATTACAAACCGCTTCCAATTTTGTCCAACACCAATTCCCCGGTACTTCATACGGCTGCTCCCCCACCGACACCAATGCCCGCTCCAATTTCTTCTCTAACGTCAGATCCTCTTTCTTCTTTCCTCTCGCCATACTACACCTCTGCACTTTCCAGAGACCTAAGCTCCCTTACCACACTCTTTAATAAATCCACCGCTTCCTCCAACTGCATAATACATTCCTCTCCGCTTTCAATGGGATCCGGTAAATCCTCATAATCCAGCACCGAATCATCACGAATTAAGCCTTTATCCAATGTATTTCCCAATTCCTCTCTGGTAAAAATGTTCCATCTTTCATTCTTTATAGCATGGCGGTCTTCTGCGGTATATGCCGTTATAAAATCTTCGAAATGCTCACGTTTCAATGGATTTGTCTTGCCGAAAGATGGCATATTCGTCCTAAGGTCATAATACCATACTTCTTCTGTATTATTTTGCTCGGTTGTTCCTCTTGTAAAGAACAGTACATTTGTCTTGACTCCCTGTGCATAGAAAATCCCCGTCGGCAGACGAAGAATTGTGTGAAGATTACACTTATTCATAAGGTCGGCACGAATCCTCTCACCCTCGCCGTCTGCAAATAACACATTATCCGGCAGTACAACCGCAGCCCTTGCTTTGCCGTCTGCTTTTAAGGAACGGTAAATATGCTGTAGGAAATTAAGCTGCTTATTGCTTGTCTGATAAGTAAAATCATCACGATTGGCACGCTCACCGCCTTTCTTTGTTCCAAATGGTGGATTGGTAAGCACAACGTCAAATCCATGCATTACCTTGCCTTGATTGGATAATGTATCGCATAAATAAATTTTTCCTTCTATGTCGTGAAGCATCGCATTCATCAATGCCAGTCTATGCGTTTCATGTACCAGTTCTGCCCCTGTAAATGCTTCTTTCTGCTCAAACGCTGCTTCTTCCTCCGTTAAATCCATCCAGTCATTGGTATGCTCCTTTACATAACGGTCAGCCGCAATCATAAAGCCAAAAGTACCGCATGCCGGATCGTTGCACCTCTCCCCCGGCTGTGGTGCAATCAGTTCTGTCATCACATCAATGAGTACCCTCGGTGTAAAATACTGCCCTGCCCCAGACTTCTTTTCATTTGCATTCTTTTCCAACAGTCCCTCATACAGATTTCCCAGCCCTTCCTCCTTAGCTGAATACCAATCTAATTCATCAATATTCGTGATAATTTTCTTAAGGTTTGCCGGTTCCTCTATATTGCTTCTTGACCCCTGATAAATCTCCTGCACACGTCCGCTGCAGTTTTCCCCAAGCTCCCGAAGCAGTTCTTCATGAAACCTTTTAAGTTCCATGCCTTCCTTAACTTTTAATGCATCCCAGCGGTAATCTTCCGGTATATTCTTTTCCGTTCCTGTTTCCTTTGCCATTTTCAAAAACAAAATATAGGTCAACTCCGTTACATACTGATGATAGGTAATTCCATCATCACGAAGCACATTGCAAAGATTCCATAACTTTGATACAATTTCTGCATTTGTCATATTCTTTTTCCTTCCCTATGCGGTATACATATGGCTGTTAATTTCATCAATGATTGCATCCAGTTTATTTCCAAATGCTTTATCAACCGCTGCATATCCGCCTTTAATTTTAAACTGAGGTGCCTCAAAAGATTCCTTATTCAGTACAACTTCTTTTAACAAATAGGCTTCTATACGCTCCAGCCAATTAAGCTGTACCTTGCTTAATTCCGGATGTGCGGCCTTTGTCTTCATAATCGCAGAATGAATCCGTTCCTCTTTGCTAACCAAGGCATCGCCAATGCTTTTCTGACGGATAAAACTGATAATATCTGCGGCAATATCCTCATTTGTCATCTGCTTCCACGCTGTCTGAAGCATTGTTTCACTAAAATGATTCCGGTCAAGAATCAATTTCAGTTCCCTTAATGACTGTCTGGTCAATTCTTTCGGTCTGGTCGCTACGATATTCAGCGCTGCAATCTCATTAATATTGCTGTCAATAAAAGCATGGAACTCCCTCAGATAATCTTCCGGTCTTGTGGCATCGCCATAACCTCTTTCATGGCTGGTAATTTCATCTTTCGCATCACTGATAAACTTTGGTCTTTCCTGATGAATCCCCCGCACATAAGCAAAGGCATCACGATTCTTTTTTACTGTTTCTACTGCCTGATCCGTTGGCATATTACGAAGTGCATCTATAAAACTTTCTGGTGATTCCCCACCTGACAAAGATTTGAACTGCTCCCTGTATTCCTCTGTCATTTTACTTTTACTTCTTATTATTTTAGCAATAATGATATCTATCTGATTTTCTCTGGCTCTGTCACTTTCGAGATTATCTATTCCATCGATTAAATCCTCAAAGGTTTCTCCGGGATTTACCACAACCGGTTTCATGGTAGACACCGGATCTAATGCATGGTACACCCCTACTGCATCGTAAATCTCAAAATGTGTTTTTCCAATGTCCGGACACAGTCTGGTGGCACGCCCAAGCATCTGCTCAAAAAGAATACGGGAACGGATTCTGCGCAAAAATACCAGATTGACGATTTCCTCCACGTCAATACCTGTAGTCAGCAAATCAACGGTTACAACAATATTGGGAAATGTCTCATTCTTAAACCGCCGGATTGCTTCTTTAATCTTTACCGGATTCCCATTTTCTATGGAGCCGGTAATCTTCATAACAGCTTCTTCGCTGATTCCCTGCTCAGAATAGTAATCCTTCAAAATCTTTGTAATCATATCCGCATGAGCATCATCTACCGCAAAAATAAGGGTTTTCCCTTTTTCGTTTGGATCAATGTCCTTGGCAATCTCAGCTAGAACGGTTTCATTAAAGCCTTTTGTGACTACCTTTCTGTTAAAATCCTCTATCTCAAACTTCAAATCGTCTTCCAACTCATCACTATTGGTAACCGTATTGGTCACAGGATCATAGATAGGAGCAGTGCTTCCTGCCTCAAAGACAATCCCTTCCTCGCTGAGCTTCGTCCTGATAATATGGGGTGCATCGTGGTCTACCAGATAGCCATCCACTACAGCTGTCCGGTAATCGTAGGAATATACCGGCTTCCCAAAGATTTGTGTGGTATGAAGGGCAGGAGTGGCGGTAAGGGCAATCTTAACCGCATCAAAGTAATCAATGACCGCCCGGTATTTGCTGCGGAAATCATCCTGATTCCGGTACAGTGCTTCATCTTCGCCCATTTCCTTGTCCAGAATGTATCCCCGGTGCGCCTCATCCACGATAATACAATCGTAGTCCGACACTCCTATGCTGACATCCGATTCATTATACAGAATACGTTTCACCAGACTCTGAACTGTTGCGATATGTACACGGGTATCCTTTTCAAATTCTTTTTCGCCAAGGTCTTTGATATCATATAACTGATTCAGCGTTTTTAAATCTTCCAGTTTTACCTCTTTAAAGGTATCCATCGTCTGATCGCCAAGTGCCGTTCTGTCAACCAGATATAGGATTCTTTTAAACCGCTTCGCAGACAAAAAACGGTATATCATGCCGAGAACCGTTCTTGTCTTTCCGGTTCCCGTTGCCATAGCAAGCAACACCGTATTTTTGTGCTCTGCAATGGCTTTCTCGGCTGCCTTGACTGCTTCTACCTGATAGTAGCGTAGTCCCAACCCATTGGAATCTTCTAATAACTCATATCCCGTAACCGCAAGTTTTCTATCCGCTTCTGCAATGTCCCTTTCCAAATCCTGTTCTATTCCCTCCGGACTTGGCCATCCTGCCAGAGCCTTTGATGTATTAAACTGCTGTCTGGTATCTAAAAACCAAATACCGGACATTTCTTCATACTGTTTTATATAATCCCTTCCGTTCGTCGCAAAAAGGAACGGAACCTTATACTCACCATACTGTTTCAGCACATATTTTTCATGCTCTGCCTTAATCATTCTTGCATACTCTTTACACTGACCATCCAATACGGAAGATATATTCGTATGCTTTTTCTTCGCCTCAATAATCCCAACCATTTTTTCGCCAATAAAGAGTGCATAATCTGCATACCCGCTATTACCTGTCCTGGAATCTGTCGGCCACTCTGCGATTGCAAGATTCCTGCCCTTGGCAGGACGAACCCCTTTCGAATAACGGATTTTATCCGTATCTGCATCCCAGCCAACTTTGCGAAGCTGCTCATCAATCAGTTCCCTCGTCTGTGACTCGGAAAGCTTTACATTCATCGCCTTTTTGTAAGCAATCGCCCTTCTTGCATTGTCCGATTTCCCATCTTTCTGAATCCGCTGCAATTCAACAAGCAATGTTTTGTTACGCTCCTCCAGTTCCCGGTTTTCCTTTTCCAGCTCGTCCAGACTAATGGTAATATCCATCGGCGGGACATATCCCACCGGATTATAGTCATAATCCCCATATGTCTGCATATACCATACACAGAGTTCATACAACAGCGGCAGATTACTTAATGCCTTTTCGCCCTCATCAGCTCCATTATGGGCTGCATTATTACGGTCTTTCCTCAAAATGTATAATGTATTATCAATCTCATGCGGCAATAAATCATTCCTCTTTAGCAGACGAATACGATTGGCATGAGTATTGTCATAATCCGGCTCTTTAATTCCATCATAAGCAAGCATATATTTTACCATTACTTCTGCCAACATCCCCTGTTTAATCACAGATGTGTTCGGGTCTGAATAGACGTATTTCTCAGACAAATCGCCCAATCTTGCCAAGTCGCTCCATCTATTTTCCAGAAAAGCAAAATTACCCATCCCAACTCATGCCTCCTTCGTGTGTTCGTGACATCCACTTTTGGATTGTTTTCTTGCTCTATATGTATCATCATAAAATTTATTTGTTTCCGTATGAACATTGTACCATTTATAACCATGATGTGGCAACCAAAAACTGCAAGCATTTTGCAAGCACAGCAAACGGGAAGCCGCATAAATACTGGCTTCCCGCTGTTTTTCGCTCACTCGAACTCAATCGTCCCCGGCGGCTTACTAGTCAGATCATACACTACCCGATTAACCCCGCGCACCTCATTAATAATCCTGCTCATCACCATCTGCAGCACCGCAAACGGAATCTCCGCGCACTCCGCCGTCATAAAATCAACCGTATTCACCGCGCGCAGCGCCACCGCATAATCATACGTCCGCTCATCACCCATGACACCAACGCTTCGCATATTGGTCAGCGCCGCAAAATACTGCCCTATACTCCTGTCGAGTCCGGCTTTCGCGATCTCTTCCCGATAAATCGCATCCGCATCCTGCACAATGCGCACTTTCTCCGCCGTGACCTCTCCAATGATCCGTATCCCAAGCCCCGGTCCCGGAAATGGCTGACGAAAAACTAATTTTTCAGGAATACCAAGCTCTAACCCAGCCCTGCGCACTTCATCCTTAAACAAGTCTCGAAGCGGCTCAATAATCTCTTTGAAGTCAACATAGTCGGGAAGCCCGCCCACATTGTGATGTGACTTGATCACAGCCGACTCACCGCCCAGACCGCTTTCTACCACATC
>CAMWXA010000181.1 GCA_947178035.1 uncultured Lachnospiraceae bacterium
GAATAGCCTGATTCCTTGATTTTATAAGGTTTTTAGAACCTTTGCACCTTCTGACGAATTTTAGTCGCCTATTTTGTGCAATATTACCAATTTTTCTTTTTTCGGAATTATTCGTACAAAACTGAATATTTTTAGCAATTATTAAATATTTCACTAAATAATTTATTCTTTTAGTTATAAGAGTTCTTTTTTAATGATTCGTATTCTTTTTCCTTCCTAATTTTGTTTTTCCGAATTCTGAGGAAGCGTAAATCGTGCTGTCTGAATCTGTTTGCGTTTTTCTGTGCATATTTTAACCTTGACTTTTGTTTTAGTATTCACTACAATAAAAGCAATACGAATTCATAAAATTATTTCATTGAATACAAAGGGGGCAGATGATTGATGTTGTACTTTCGTTCTGTCGGTGAAGCTGAGAATGTCTTCAAGGCATTGAGCACACCGATGCGCGTGAAAATTATGGAAATGATATACGAAAATGACTCCCTGAGCATGAATGATCTGGCGGAGGCGCTCGGACTTACCAACGGCGCGATATCCATGCATGTGGGGAAATTGGAAGAGGCCGGTCTTGTGCGTATCAAGATTACCTCCGGCAAGCGCGGAACCATGAAGATTGTACGCCCGCGCTACGACCGATTGATGATTGACCTGGCTCCTGTGAAGGAGGCCCGGCGCTGCTATATCGATGACATCCGCGTCGGTTACTATACAGCATGCCACGCCACGCCGACCTGCGGGCTCGCCACAAGCAAGGAAATCATCGGCTCGTTAGATGACCCCAAAGTATTCTCCTTCCCGGATCGTTTTCATGCCGGAATCCTCTGGTTCACCAGCGGATATGTGGAATACAATCTGCCAAACCACCTGCAGGCGGGGCAGACGCTGACAGAGCTTCAGATTTCCTTTGAGATCTCCTCGGAATGCCCAAATACAAATGAAGACTACCCTTCCGACATTCATTTTTCAATCAACGGAACTCCGGTCGGTATGTGGATCAGCCCCGGCGATTACGGCGGACGCAGCGGTTATGTGTCACCGGCATGGTGGCCGGAGAAGCTGAATCAGTACGGACTGCTGAAAACGCTCATCATTAACAATGAAGGCTGCTTCATGGATGGCACAAACAAGCTTTCTGATGTGACGATACAGGACCTGGACATTGACTACAACAGCTATATCACCTTTAAACTCGAGGTTCCAAGAGACACCGCAAACTGCGGCGGCTGTACCTTATTCGGTGAGGACTTCGGCGACCACAACCAGGCCATCCGGATGAAAGCTTATTACGATGAAGAAAACAATGAGAATTAAAAAAACTGCCTTCCGGCAGTTTTTTTAATTCTCAGAAACAACTCCTTACACCGTAATCACGCCACACAAGCCAAGTACAATGACAATCGCGCCGAGCACGATACGGTACCATCCAAAGATCTGGAAGTCGTGTTTCTTGATATAATCCATCAAAAACTTAATGACAAAAACGGATACAAAGAATGAGACAAGCATTCCGATAATCAGCACGCCCGCCTCCAGGGTCGTAAACGACAGCCCGAATTTGACCAGTTTTAAGAGGCTCGCTCCGAACATTACTGGTATCGCAAGAAAGAATGTAAACTCTGCCGCCACGCTTCTCGAAACGCCAATCAGAAGCGCACCCACAATCGTAGCACCTGAGCGCGACGTCCCGGGAAATACTGCCGCGATGAGCTGAAAAACGCCGATCAGGAACGCAGTCTGGAAAGTAATGTCATCCAGCTTGCTGATTTTTGCTTTCTTTCCCTTGTTTCTGCGCTCCACAATGATAAATGCCACGCCAAAGACAATCAATGCAAGTGCAACTGGTATCGCATGGTAAAACAACTCGTCAAGCACATCGTCAAACAGCAGCCCCACAACTGCCGCCGGAATACATGCCACCACGATCTTGAGCCACAGCATGATTTTATCCATCTCGATCACTGGTTTTGACTTATCCCGGAACTGAAACGGAAAAATCTTGTTCCAGAATAAAATCACCACCGCCATGATGGCGCCAAGCTGAATCACAACCAGAAACATCTCCAGAAATTCCGGCGTGCAGTCAAGTCTGATAAATTCGTCCAGAATAATCATATGCCCTGTGCTGCTGACGGGAAGCCACTCTGTAATTCCCTCGACAATGCCAAATAATACCGCCTTCAGAAGTTCGATCATAGTCTAATCCTTCGCATCTGCAGATTCACAAACTGCGGTCTGCTCTCAACATAAGCTGTCCGCAAATCTACATGGATGCTATCCCTTTCCTAAAAATTGTCGTCTGCTTTCGCACACCGTATTTCCTGACAGTTCCTAATCAGTTCATTCCTGCTGCAAAAATTCCATCAGCTCACCGTAACATTGTTTCGCGTCATGATAACCAAGCTGATACAGCGCCTCCAGCTTCTTCCTGTCCTTCTCCACCCGGCCAATGTCGTTGGGTCTCCGGGGTCTGATGACAAATGCCCTCCCGGCTTTCTCCTCCTCACCTAGAAACTGCAGCGTCTCATTGTAGCGCGCATAGCGGTCAGAGACCAGCTCATATACTTTGGGGAACTTTGCGTATTTGAGCTTTACCATGTTTCGCATTGCCAGGGAAGCCTGTTTCCTGACATACCCCACTTCCTTTGTGAGAATGACTACATTTTTCGTATTCCCATCCGCGATCGCCCTGCGAATTGGAACTGCATCGGCGATTCCGCCGTCCAGATAGTACTCATTTCCTATTTTAACATTTCTCGATACCAGCGGCAGTGATGCAGATGCCCTCACCGCTATCGTATCCCTGTGCATCTCGCGCATCGGCATGTACTCCGCCTTCCCAGTGCGGATATTCGTCACCACCGCGTAGGCATTTCCCTCGTATTTTGCAGCAGCTTTGTAGTCGTACGGATCAAGCTTATTGGGAATGGTATTGTAGCACATATCTGCGTTGAACAAATCACCTGTTGTCAACAGACTGTGCACACTGCAGTAATTTTTATCATTCAGATAATCTAACGCTACTCTGTATGCGCGTTTTTTCTGTTTTGATATATAACTGCACAGATGGCATGCACCTGCGGACACACCATAGCAATTTTTGAAATACATATCTTTTTCCATAAAGTACTCGAGGACACCCGCGGTATACATCCCTTTCATGCCGCCGCCCTCAAGCACCAGACCACAATCTATCATCCCATACTACCTCGTACCATACTCGTTTTCAACAAATCTGCGCAGTGCCGGCATCGCGCGCTTCACCTTCTCCGTCTCCACACAGTACGCCATCCGGAAGTATCCAGGGCATCCGAACGAATCCCCCGGAACCAGAACCAAATCATAGTTCATGGCCTTTTTGCAGAATGCCACCGCGTCCTCCTCGAGCGCTTTCGGGAAGATGTAGAACGTCCCGCCCGGCTTTACGACCTCAAAACCAAGGCTCACAAGTTCGTCATAAATGATTGTCATGTTCGTCTCATACACAGACAAATCTGAGGTAATCCCCAAAATGTCTGCCACTGCTATCTGTATGATGGAAGGCGGGCAATTATGACCGATTCCCCGCGAAATCTGTGCACACATCGGCGAAATCAGCGCGCTGTCCGTGCACCTGGGATTCGCTGCAATGTACCCGATACGCTCTCCCGGTATCGATAATGACTTTGCAAACGAGTAGCAGGAAAGCGAATTGTCATAGTATTTTGACACATACGGCGCATCGACACCCGCAAATAAAATCTCCCTGTAAGGCTCATCGGAGATCAGGAAAATGTCATGACCGTATTCTTTCTGTTTTTCCTCAAGAACCGCCGCAAGCTTTTTGATTGTCTCCGTTCCGTAGACGGTTCCCGACGGATTGTTCGGCGTGTTGATCAGCACCGCCATGGTCTTCGGATTCAAAACTTTGTCCAGCTCCGCAAAATGAATCTGGAACTGCTCTGTGTCAGCTGGCACTACTCTTAATACAGCGCCAGTTTGTCCTATATAGTGGTCGTACTCTGGGAAATACGGTGCAAAGACGATCACCTCATCGCCTGGCTGTGTGACGGCCCTGACTGCGTGCGCAACCGCCCCCGCGGCACCTGTCGTCATAAACAAATGCTCCGCTGTGTAATTCATTCCATATGTTCGGTTCAAGAATTCTGCAAACTTCGCGCGCACTGCCGGAATCCCCTGTGACTGGCTGTAGCCATGAAGTTCCATCGTGTCGCGGTTCTGCAGCAATTCTATCATCTTGTCCGTAAATTCCTGCGGCACAGCCACGGAAGGGTTTCCGAGACTGAAATCAAACACGTTCTCACTTCCAATCTCCTTCGCCCTTCCTGCTGCCCACTCTGACATCTGCCGGATTACCGACTTTGCGCCAAGCATATCCTTATATTTCTGTGTAATCATTTTACTCCTCCATTCGATCGTGTGCCCTCAATAACAGTTCCATGCACAACGAAGTATCAACATTATTTCGTCAACTCATTGTATCACTATAGAGGAGAAAATGCAATTTTAATTCATCACATTCCTATCATGGCCGTAAACTCTGCCATCATCTCAGAAACTTTAATCTGCTGCGGGCAGACCTGTTCGCAGCCCTTACAGCGGATGCAGTTTGCCGGGCGTTTTTCCTTTGGCATACTGCCAACCGCCATCGGTGCTATAAACCCGCCGCCAGAAAGCTTGTGCTCATTGTACAGGGCAATCAGTTCCGGAATGGGAAGCTTCTTAGGGCAGTGGCTGGTACAGTAATGACAAGCGGTGCACGGCAGCCCTCCCTTTTTGGTCTCTGTGTCCACATGACTGATAAGCGTATTCCACTCTTCCCCGCTCAGCGGTGCATCTGTCTCATAGGTAGCAATATTTTCCCTGAGCTGGTCCATCGTGGACATTCCTGACAGAACCATCGTGACACCTTGGATACTCTGCAGAAAGCGGAACGCCCAGCCGGGAACCGTTTCCTTGGGCCGCATCTTCTGCATCACAGCGGTCAGTTCCGCGGAAGCCGCTGCCAGTCTGCCGCCCCGCAGCGGCTCCATAACCCACACAGGAATATCCGCCTTGTTGAGCAGCGCCACTTTCTCCTGTGCATTCTGGAAATGCCAGTCCATATAGTTGAGCTGGAGCTGACAGAACTCCATATGCTGTCCATACGCGTCCAGAAAGCGCTGAATCACCTCCACGCTGCCGTGCGCCGAAAACCCAAGATGACGGATTCGCCCGTTTTCTTTCTGCTTTAACAGATATTCCAGAATGCCGTACTCTGGATTCAGGTACGCATCAATATTCCCCTCATAGACATTGTGAAACAGATAAAAATCAAAAAAAGGCGTCTGACATTTCGCAAGCTGCTTCTCAAAGATTTCCTCCACTTTGTCCATATTGGAAAGATCATACCCTGGAAATTTGCTCGCAAGATAATAGCTTTCCCTCGGGTATCTGCTAAGATACTTTCCGGCCACAAGCTCCGAGTTGCCATCATGATACCCCCATGCTGTATCAAAATAATTGATTCCATTCTGATATGCATAGTCAATCATTTCTGCAGCCGCAGTCTCATCAACTGCACCGTCATCCCCTCCAAGCACAGGCAGGCGCATCATGCCAAGTCCCAGGCCGGAAAGCTGTAAATTCTGAAATTTTCTGTAAATCATCGTTCTAATCCTCCTTTTTTTCTGTCTCTGGTTCCAAAGAAAACGCTCTGTCCCAGACAAGTTCCCCTGTCTCCACAGCGTTCTCATACCGCGCAATCTTATATTCCAGACGCTCCAATTCCCGCTGACATTTTTCGATTTGCCGCACAATCCCTTCGCGGACCTCCCTCAACAGATCACGCCGCGCCAAAAACGTTTCGTCTCCCTGCTGGCACAGCTCCACATATTTCGCGACCATCTCCACAGGGACGCCGGCATTGCGCATACATATGGCATTCTCCACACAGCCAATATCCTGCTCCGTATAATCCCGGACATTGTTTTTCGTCCGGTGAACCGCCGGTATGACTCCCACCCGCTCATAGTATCTGAGTGTATCCGGTGAAATGGAATACTTTTTACACACTTCTTTCATTGTCATGTCTGCCACCTCCAAACCACTGCGCATGCTGTCACACGCTGGAATAATTTTATTATACAGGTTGGAGTAAACTCTAAGTCAAGCAGTTTTTCATTGACAGTCTTTTGAAAGCATACTATAATGTTTTTATTACATATGTAGTAGTTAGGGGGAGGAACATCATGAAGCCATTGCCGCAAATATCGGAGGCCGAGTACGAAGTTATGCGGATTATCTGGAAATACGCGCCGATCAGCACCAATGAGATTGTCGAGAAGCTGGAGGCCACCACCTCGTGGAATCCCAAAACGATTCAGACTCTAATCAAGCGCCTGGTGACAAAACACGCCATCACTTACGAGAAGGAGAGCCGCATGTTCGTCTACACGCCATTGGTTGAAGAGAGCGAATATATCAGCCAGGAAAGCAATACATTCTTAAAGAAATACTATGACGGAAATATTTCGACGATGCTGTCCGCGTATCTGGACAGCGACAAACTGTCTGCATCGGAGATCGATGACCTGCGCAGTCTTCTCGAAAGAAAAACGCGGTGATTTGACCGTGAACGCACAAGCTGCACATTACAGAAATTAGGACAGGAGTATTTGCCATGATTTCATTCAGCGTACACTTTTTATTCTGCAATATCTTCATCAGTGTTATTATTGCCGCCATCCTGCTGGCGAAAAAAATATTAGGAAACTATTTGTCCGGCTGCAGCCAATACCGCATCTGGTTTTTGCTGCCCGTTATCCTGGCTGTTCCCTTTTTGTCCATCCGTCCGGCGGGACTTTCCCAGATGGGAAACTGGCTCCATTTCATGCAGGACGGCCTTTTGCCTGAGGCAGACGCGACTGTTTCACTTGCCGCGGCAAGCCAGCCTTCCACCACAGACTGGCTAAATGACTTTCGCATTTCCGTGACAAGGGATACTGTCTCCATCGCGGGTTATCTTCCTCTTGTGATATGGATCGGCGGAATGACTGCAATGATAGGATTGATGATAAAGTCCAGAATCCAGCTGCATCGTCTGGAACAGTCTGCGCTCCCGCTTCAGAGCATCAAAGTCAGAGTGCTCTATCAGGACTGCCGGAAAAAACTGCAGATCAAACGGGAAATACCAGTCTACAGCACAGCGTTTTTAAAGTCGCCGGTTATGGTTGGCATGTTCTGCCCCCGCATTTATCTTCCTATTCATCTGATTGCGGATTTTAAAGAAACTGATATTCGATATATGCTTCTGCATGAGTTGCAGCACTACAAGCACAAAGACGCGTTTGTCAACTGCCTGATGAACCTTGCTTCCATTCTCTATTGGTTCAATCCTGTTGTGTGGTATGCGGTCAGGGAAGTCCGAACCGACCGCGAAGTTGCCTGTGACACGCGCGTCCTGCAGGCGCTGGATTCCACAGAGTATACCGCCTACGGGAATACCCTGCTCAACTTTGCACAAAAAATATCGCTGAGCCCATTTTCACTGGCGGCCGGAATTGGCGGCAGCGCAAAGCAAATCAAAAAGAGAATAATGAATATTGCTTCGTACACGCCGCAAACCAAATGGCGCAAATTCAGGGAGCGGATTGTGCTCGCAGCCCTGATTGTCCTGATAGTAGAATCCACCACCCTGATTCCGGTCTTAGCGTCGGACACGAAGGCTGCCCTCCCAAAGGACAGCGTCATACAGACGGAGGATTTGTCGGACTTTTTTGCGGACTACGAAGGCTGCTTTGTCCTGTATGACGCCAATGCGGACACCTGGGTTATCTACAACGAGGCACAGGCGGCAAAGCGCTTTTCGCCCAATTCGACATACAAGATATACAGTGCGCTTTTTGCCCTGGAAAATCAACTGATTCGTCCCGACGCATCGACCTTAAAATGGAATGGACAGTCCTACTCCTATCCGGCATGGAACCAGGATCATACCTTAATGTCGGCGATGCAGAATTCTGTAAACTGGTACTTTCAGGAACTTGACCGGAGCGCTGACTGGAATACGCTGAAAACCTTCTATCAGACAATCGGTTACGGCAACCAGGATCTGTCCGGCGGCGCAGCGGAATTCTGGATGGAATCCTCCCTCAAAATCTCTGCGGTGGAGCAGGTGGAGCTGCTGAAAAAATTCTATCAAAACGAATTTCAATTCGACAGCGGCAATGTGCAGGCTGTCAAAGATTCCCTCCGACTGTCCGCCTCTGGCCAGGCTGTTCTGTCCGGGAAAACGGGCACAGGCATCATCAATGGCGAAAGCATCAACGGCTGGTTTATCGGCTATGTGGAATCGGAGAGCAGCACCTGGTTCTTTGCCACCAATATCCAGGGCACAGACCATGCTGACAGCCTGACGGCTGCTGAAATCACGCGCAGCATTCTGGCTGCAAAACAGATTTACACGGAAACGAACTAGAGCGTGTTTGAAAAATGCTTTCTGCCAGATGTGCGTCACAATTTGTGGGA
>CAMWXA010000182.1 GCA_947178035.1 uncultured Lachnospiraceae bacterium
CCAATCCCTACACCAACACCATCTCCTAGACCCACGTTTCCGTCCCCTACCGGGGGGCTATTATTTCAAATTATCGAGATTAAGTATGTAGAGGAAGTTCGGAAGCGTTTCCGTCCCCTACTGGGGGGCTATTATCTCAAATCGGCAACTGGGAATTATGGTGCGTCATCGGCAACTGGGTTTCCGTCCCCTACCGGGGGGCTATTATTTCAAATATCCGAAGAGCCTAGCGAGGAAGAGACTGAAGATCCCACGTTTCCGTCCCCTACCGGGGGGCTATTATTTCTAATATGAGAACCGTGATCAGAATGCCAGAACGGGTTTCCGTCCCCTACCGGGGGTATTATTTCAAATTCAACTGCCTGTGGTCATATATACGAACCGCCCAAGCCCGTTTCCGTCCCCTACCGGGGGGGGCTATTATTTCTAATATGGAAGCTTGGTCTATTGAAGATAATGACTATGGCTTTCCGTCCCCTACCGGGGGTTATTATTTCAAATTGGAGGAGGTGGAGTTGTGCAGTTTCCGCGAAAAATTTCCGTCCCCCTACTGGGGTTCTATTATTTCAAATGCACAGGGAGAAGCAGACGCGAAGAAGATTGCATTTCCGTCCCCTACCGGGGGCTATTATTTCAAATTAGGAGGACACGATATGAAGAAATTGGCAGTAAAGGTTTCCGTCCCCTACCGGGGGGCTATTATTTCAAATATCCGAAGAGCCTAGCGAGGAAGAGACTGAAGATCCCACGTTTCCGTCCCCTACTGGGGTTCTATTATTTCAAATCAGAATACGAAGACTTAGAGGAACAAGGAAAACTGTTTCCGTCCCCTACCGGGGAGCTATTATTTCAAATATCCGAAGAGCAGACTAAAGAGCAGCCCGAAGAGGCTTCCGTCCCCTACCAGGGGGCTATTATTTCAAATTAGCCAATCCCTACACCAACACCATCTCCTAGACCCACGTTTCCGTCCCCTACCGGGGTTCTATTATTTCAAATCCTCCCCCTACACCCTGCTTTTCACGCATGTTTGAAACAGAGTTTGCGGGGGAAAATGTATTTTTATATTTTTTCTCTATAATCAACGTTACAAAGTGCCCTTAACGTCAGTATTTTCAAGGTGCGCGGGAAAAGCTAAATTTCTGTGAGCTTAATTTTACATACTCCCATCGGCAATAGTTTGCCCTGATACCTTGTGCATTTAATTGTATGTGGTGACACTCCGTAATCCTTGTCCTTATGATGTTGGTGCTGCCGACTTATTTTATAAGGCAATGTACAATTAAAGACCTGCTGCGCAAACACTATACCTTCTTCTTTTCTATACATCGGATAAACAATCGTTTTTGACACAAATCCACTACCTCCACCGCAGAGCACATAATTCGTTTTCGGTATGTCCATTCCCTCAAATGTCCGGGAAAAGTTATTATAATAATCAGTCATAAAACATTTAACCGCATCCATAATTATTGCATCTGATAATTTGCAAAGCGCTGTATGGATTGTAATGGAAAAACGAATCTGTGTGTCAGGCTTAATGCATTCCCTCAGTATTGGAAGCGTTTTTTCCCCTCCATCTGTATGTCTGTCTATCTTTTGACATAACACAAGTTTATCGGTGGAAAGAGGCTCACTGTCACTGACGATAAAGCCCTGCATGGTATCATTTACCGCATCATTTGGCTTTACTTTTGGCCGATCAAGTGTTCTAAATGCATTTCCCTCAATACGCATTATATTATTATGTAAATAATTGTTTCTGCGCTCTTTTATTGACACTGACTTCCACATTTCACTTTTCTCATTCTGATATTTCTCTGGAAATTTCCTGATGTCAGCTGCAAGCAGTATCGTGCGGAACATTCCCTTTAAAGAACTGCCCGGCACATATGGCATCCCATATGCATCCTTTATACATTCCATAATCTGGAGTCTGTTTGCTCCTTTATCAATAACTGCATCACCACAATCGAGCTTATATTTCATCAAAGTCTTCAAATCACTTATGTTTATTTTCTGCCTAACGAGCCAGTCTGTCAAGCTAAGGTTCCCTTTGCTTAATAAATACTCCTCAAACGCCTCCGCTTTCCTCCGTTTTGACAACTCATAATACAGCTTTTGTATATCAGGAATACCGACCTGTTTCTTACCATTTAGAAAGAGATACTCCTTCTTGTTGATTTCCTTTCCGCTGCCGATAAATAAAGGACCTACCGTCTGCATCACTACCTGATAAGTTTTCAAATATTTTTCCATCGTCTACACCTCCATCAGCATAGGCTTTGCATAGCGGTATACCGGGTGCCTGCCGCACTTGTCTGACACGTCGTAAATATCCCCGCTGAATCTTGTCGAAAAACACGAACCTGCTTTGAAAACATATAAATCCCGTTTTCTCATCTGCTCTGGCGCATACTTTTCTGATGCCACAAACCCGCTTCTTTTGCACAGGAGATACTCTGCGCCTTCCAGGGCCGTTTTCATTTCATCCTCTTTTGGAAGTGCTGCCGACAATGACATATACCTTGTACCATCCTGGTTCAGCCTTTTGCAGAATGCATCACCAATCCCGCCAAAAGCCAGCTGAAACCGCCCCAGCCCTGATGCCCTTTTGCCTCCTATCCCACTAAAAGAAAGATTTTCCAGCAGGTTCTCCATCATTTCCAGTGCCTTTCTGTCCTGATATCCTGCAATGAGATATAAACCATTTCCGTCATTATAATAATATGTACCGATTCTGTACGGAACAGTTTCCAGCTCTCCGCGGACAGAAGAAACGGTCTTGGCCTCGAAATGACCAAATCGGTCAAAATCAGGCGCGTTCAGTACGTCATATTTTCCCTGGAGGTAACTGTCCAGCGCATCAACCGGGATGTATTTAAGTTTTTTATATGCTTTTTTCAGTCTCGAATCGCCATTATCATCTGCCGAAACAATACGTTTCATTGGTTTGGGAATGTAATAGGTATCATCCATATATGGAAATGCATCCGACATATACAGTAAACCATCTTTAACATATTTATAAAAAGTACCAAATGTGTCGTCATCTATCTTAAGTGCTTCCTGGCAGAGTGCTGAGAACAGAGTGTCTGCATAGAAGGAATACTCTCCTTCGTCCAGATTTTGTTTTCCAAAGTGAACTGCACTTTGAAACACAAGCTTATATGCTTTATATTCCATGCATTTCACCCCTTTGACGTTCAGCCGCTCTTTGCAATATATCATTACACTTCGTCAATATGTTCTCTTCTACTTCCCCCACTACTGTGTCAGCATTTAACTCACAAAATGCAACTTTTCCATATCCTCGCGAACCGTTTCCTCCGAGATAATCATATTGGAGAAGCCTGAACCCTTCTGCCAGGACAGAGATGTCCTCAACAATCTGGTCTTCTTTTCCGTTTTCTACTTCATATATAATATCCAGTCCAAACCGTGTTCCTCTGATTGTTCTTTCGATCTGTCTGGGATTTGCCACCGCTGTAGCCCTGTTGATGGTATTTTCAAACTTAACCTCTGTCATAAGATCAATTCCCTGACGGTTAAGCTCCTCCTTGTTTACCAGAAACATGTCTGATATGATTACCCTGCTCCTTTTAACATGGTCTTTTTTCGCACTTCCAAACAGTCTTGTCAGACACTCTGCATCATCATCAGGCTTTCCAACAGCTGTATTGTATTCTTTTGCCAACAGTGTCCTGATTTTTCCTTTTAAGGAACTGCCTGGTATCATTGGCTGATGGGAACGAACATCTTTTATTACAGGCGAATCTACAGCTCCGATTGCTGCAAAGGCAGATGAACCGCCGATGTGCATACCTGTTTTCACTTCGATTATCCCTGTTATCTGAATTTTTGCGTACATAAACTTCCTCCTCTATTCGTCTTTTCCCCCAAGATACTTGCGGAATGCCACAAGTGCTTCCATGTACCTGTTAAACAAGATATAGTTTTTTCTGCTTTTGTTTATATCTTTTAATACTTCGATAATATGTGACTCATTTACAAAATCTTTCACGGAGTCTTCCCTTCCTGCCTCGTACAGAAAGCGCACTCTAAGGTACTCTATCCTTGAACATATATCACGGCCCAATTGATCGTCATTTTGATTCATCACTTCATTATATATATCCGCTGACATAGCCAAAAGATTGCGAAGTTTGGAAGTTGTCACTATGGTGATGCTTTTACCATTCCTGTCCTTTTTGTTCATTAGTGTTCTGATTACTTTTTCCGCTTCGTCCACATAGTTCTGATCATCGATCTTCATCTGTCATTTCCTCCTTATCTCTTGTCAGATATGCATACAAATTGATTGCTGTCTTTAAGTGCCTGCAGTCTGCCTCCTCAGTTTCTCCGCGATACCACTGATACATTTTGGTTGAAAATTCTTTGTATGCATCCTTTTGCTCTGGCGATGCATCTTTTTGAGGCTCCAGGCGCGACAATATATATACATACCGGGCAAAATTTATTTTTTCTCCCCTGTTTCGAATCAGCTCTAAAAGATGATACAGGAAATTCTTCCCTCTCTCGTCTGACTTTTCAAAAAAGCTGTAAATGTATTGATATTTTTCCGTAAGAACGCTCTGCTCAAATTCCTGCCAGCTATAGGTTCCATCGCTTATTTTCAGACACTTGCCCTGCTCATTGATAACACTGTGTTCCTGTCCGTCCTGAAATAGCGTAACTGCATTTTTTCCCGGCAAACGCTTCGATTCTTCTTCCATCAAGGCCACTTCCTTTGCCATCGCACTTATGGGATAGCCGGCGTCATAGATACCGATTCCTGCAGACATTGTCAGTGTATTTTGTGTGTATCTCTCAAAATTTCTCCGTATGTCCACTGCAGACGCAATGATTTCATTCCATGCACCGACAATAAACAGGTCATCGCCGCCTGAGTAGCAGATTGCAGCTTTTCTTTGATGCGCGCTTTCCTCGTGGATGGAATAAGCGCTCTCCTTTAGTATTTTGTTGATATGACATTTGAAAAAAAGCGATAACTGTCTGGACAATGTCGCTGTTCTTGACAATGTGACATATTTGTTATGATTTTTAGGATTTGCGAAACCTGACACAAAAGCCTGTCCGAGATTGTCAACATCTGCACGAAGAATCCCTATGCGCGCAATTCCTTCTGAAGCCCTTGCATATTCCTCAAATGTACCTTTTGCCGCATAGTCTCCTACCCACAGCTTTGCAGCAACATGTTTTCCGGTATACAGCGCATTCTTGCTGTAAGCTCTCACGAAATAATCGTCATGCTGCATTTTCTTTTTCAATGTCTCTTCGCTGTCAGATGTCAGATAGTAATTTCCAGGCAAAGGAAGCGCATCATCACTTTTCTGCAGGGTAACCGTAAAGAACTTGTCATGCAGAATATTTTGGGAGAATCCCTCAATCGCACTACATATTGGGCATACTTTTTCTTCATTTACCTTTGCAATTTTTTTGCACACCTTACATTCTCTCGTGTAGTCGTCATATGATTTTGCATTTAACATAATAATATCAGACACTGAATATCTGTGACTTTTTCTTCTTGATATCTCCTCACTCACTGTCTTAAAAATCTGTTCATAACTGCCCTGCGGTACATTCTTGAGTGCATCTGCGCTGCAGACGGCATATCCCCATGCCGCATATAACGATATTTGAAAGGTCCCGATCAGCCATTGATTGAGTGCATCCATATATTGGTCAACGGTTGTTTTGGTTTTTTGCGTGTTTGACATTAATATATAACAGTGTCCGCCGCCACAGTAAATGAGACTGGCTCTTGATAAATGCAGCTCCTGCAGCAGACCGTCTATGATATGCTCCATCATAATTTCCAGATAAAACGATCTGGCCCGCAGCGTTTTTAACGCATTCTGACTCGCAATGGTATAGATAAAATCCTGTATTCCCGATATATCCATTGAATACAGCAAAAAAGCATTTTCCGAATAAAAATCCCTGCCTTTTACAAAGAGCGTTTCCCTGTAGTCGCTGATATTTTGTTCTTCAAGATACTGCAGAATGCTGCCTGATACTGCTGCCGTCAGTTTCATGTGGTCAAACAGCGATATATCTGCCATTTCACTTTTGGCTGTCGATGACGGGACATAGGAAAGATTTGCCTCGAGGACTTCCAGCAAAGAATTGGTATATTCCTGCGTCCAAACCAATCCTCTGAGATTGCCTGTCAAATTTGCCTTTATCCTTGTATAAAATGATTCATCAAATTTTCGCTTTTCTGTTATCGGATAATTGATGCCATCCTGGGGATCAAGCGTCTTTGGCTCATAATACTTTTTGTCTTCCTTTCCATTCAAAATATTGAATACACTCTCCAGTGGCATGGATACCTCAAACCCAGCATCTTCGGAATCATTGCTCCGTCTGTCCGCAGCTGATGCAATATTGTCAGCAATGTAGACAATATAGGCCAGCGAATCTTTTTCAATCGTCGCATTTTTGATCGCGTCTGCATGATGATAACGCACACAGTCAAGTATCTCTGTGTCACACTCCTGGCTCTGTACTTCATCTTTTAAAAAGTCATATCCGCTCTGGCTGTGTTTTCTCCCGTCGTCACCCTGACGATAAATTACCTTGCCAATGTCATGCAGCAATCCGCCTAATACGAGTTTCACCTCTCTGTCAGTCATTTATCTGTCCCCTTTCCCTTAATCTCAACGCACCCATTCCCATTGCTGTCTTAATTCCCACTCCTGCGTACTCGCCAAATCTAGCCAGAAGTCTTGCGTATCCTGCCATGGTATTTGTTCCTGACACCCTGATACTCATTTCGCCTTTAAAAGAAGGAATCTTTACTCCTTCTACTGGAAAAAAGGTGCTTTTGAGCCTGTATTGGACAATACTGCTGTTATTTACCAGATGCTCTAATGTTTCTTCATCATACATGTCCATCTTGTCTGATGACGCGCTGTATTTGTTCATCAGACTTTGATAAATGTATCTTGTGTCAGGCATGATGACATATCTTCCATGACTCTTAAATGACACCGGCGTGAGAAATTCCAGATTCAGATAATGACCGCCATCATCTGCGTAAAATTCATTCAACAGTTCCTTCTTGTCTATGGTCCTTAGCTGCTTTTCCTTAATCTTTATATTGATGTTCTTTTTTTCAATGACAAAATGAGTATTATGTTGATTCAATAGCGGTACTATAATTTGTTGATATGCCTCTTTTGTACAGGTTTTTACGATCCATTCCTTTTCCGCTCCGATCAGCAGATACTGACTGTAAGGTTTGAGCCCCTGCTCGTGCAGACAGGCAGCGTAGTCCCTGTCAATCTGCTCCATAAGAATCCCCTGCATATTAGACGATTGATAATACCCAAATTCCGGTTTATCAACCTCCAGTTTCATCCTCAATTCTGCAAGCATAAAAATACCCTCTTTAATATTCACTGTTGTTGATTGGTATACAGATAATATTACCATCTTTGTCCTTTTTTGTCATTATTTATCACAAAAAGCTGAACCCCCTATGTATGGTTCAGCTTTCCCGATTGAGCGATATCCCTGAATTTCATTTTTATAATTGTTTCTGTGATTCATCTCACTGCGTCTTCTCCAGCTTTTCAATGATGCAGCTGTGCGGTTTCTTCTCCTTACTCTTGTCATAGCTGATGCCGACGAGCAGAATCTCACCGGCATATCCCTCAAGGGCCTTGGTGTAATGCCGGTCTTTAATCTGACGAATCGCGGTGTCGGCAGACTTGTCATATTTGAGCTCTACCACAAGCGCTGGCTTTGTGGCAGAGGGCAGCGGAAGAAATACAATATCTGCAAACCCGCGCCCTGTAGGGAGTTCCCTGATCAACCGGTAATCCTTTCTCGCACTGTAATAGGCAAGTCCAATTGCACAACCAAGCGAATTTTCATCATTATACGTCAATATAGACGCCGCCTCCATATGCGCCTGGTCAAGCGCCTCGGCAACACTCCCCGCGTCTCCTCTCAATGTATCTTCAAGAAGCCTTTCCGAAGCTTTCAGGACACGCATAATATTGGCCCAGCCGCCGACACTCATGGCATTCTCAAACTCCCCAATGATTTCCTTATTGGGAATGAACGCCTCTTCTGTCTCGGAATCATATCCGAGATACCCCAGATGAATCAACAGTGTGAGAACATCATCCTTTGTCTCGAAACTGCACATATCATTCTGGAAACTGCGCGTATTAACCTTGATCCGCCCGCCGCCAAGCATCTGCACAACGTCCGACCGAAGCCCGTCAAAATCCATATCCATGTATATTTTCAAAGCCTCATAAGTCTCTGTGGAAGTCCAGTAATTGGAAAAATGATGGCTCTTCATCGCCGCCACGACAGAGCGCGGATTGTAGACATGCCGAAACTGCCGGAATCTGTAACCATCATACCAGTTGCAAGTCTTGTAATAATCCATGTCATACTGCGCGACCAATTCCCTTACATCATCCTCCGTAAAACCAGTAT
>CAMWXA010000183.1 GCA_947178035.1 uncultured Lachnospiraceae bacterium
ATACTGCACAAGCTAAAAAAATACCCGAAATCCCGTAAAAAATTAATGTGTTCATAAAAATTATTCTATAAATTTTTTATACTCATTTTTATTACGGGTTTTCGGGTATTTATTATGAATACTTAAATTCAGCCAGCTTTTTGTCTATCTGTAATAAAATCAGGGTGTCGCTTCCTCCACATCATCCGAAAAAATTGTGGAATCAAATGTATCTGCTGCTAAACCTTTTTTATCCTTAGGAACAGTTCCTTAGCTACATGGGAATAGACTTCTAAGGTTATGCGTGCGTCCTTATGACCAGCTCTCTGTTGTACAATATGCATTGGTACTCCTTCTGATAACAGCATAGAAATAGCACTATGTCTAGTACCGTGAAGTTTAATATGACGTAAGTTATATATCTCTAAAGTCCTTTCCCACTTCCTTGTAAAGCTTTTAGGTAAGAAGGGATCACCATTTTCCTTGCATATTACATAATCAGTATTATGAAAATCTTTGCCCAATTTCAGTTTATTGGATTTATATATAGTTTTTTGCTTTTTTAACAGTTTCAAAGTATGTTTACTGATTACTATTTCCCTGCATGAATTATCTGTCTTGCAGTTCTTTAGGACTGGTACTTTTGAATCATTCGATTCCACTAATGAATTGCGGATTGTAACAGCTGATGTCTCAAAGTTGATATCAGAATATCTCAGTCCTAATAGTTCACCCCTTCTCATGACACAGTCAAACAGGAGTGCAACCGGCAGTTCCATATCTGTACCTTTAACTGACTGCTGTAATTTCTTGATTTCTTCCACAGTATAAACCTCTAATTCACTAGAGCGTGTTTGAAAAATGCTTTCTGTCAGATGTGCGTCACAATTTGTGGGAGATTTGTGCCAAATGAAGGGCGCATAGCGGGCTATGTAACCTGAATTTGGCGCAAATATCGCGCAAAGTGGGGCGTGCAGATGGCAGGAATGATTTTTCAAACACGCTCTAGCGTTGGTGCCATTATCTTTGGGAATTTTAATTTTTAATGTTGGATTGCGTTTAATGTACTGGCGGTCTACCGCTTCATTTAAGGCGGCTTTGAATTATCAGATGTACCTCTGGACGAGTTTCTAAGGTCAGCCCACAAGTACTTTATTGCCGCGTTTGCATGAATAAAAATCCAGTTACCAATAACACCAACCATTTCGCCCACTTTTCCAGCAAACCAGAATATTCCTGCTATGGGGTAAAGAATACAGGCTAACAGAGCTGTCAATATACAGGCAATTACTGTTGATAACACCACAACCATATTGTGTTCCTCCTGATAGTATTTATCGTTCGTTTCATATAGATGTCTATATTCGTTTGAATAGAACTTAATTACTTCATTATCCAAACAGCTTGTTATAGAGCATTACACCTAACAGTATCAAGATTAATATGACAGCACCGTATGAAATATATATTACAAAAGGAATAATCCAGGAACCTATATAGGCCAATAATGCAACCGCTCCCAGGAAAAGTACCATTTTCCCATATTGTGAACCTGAATACAGGCTCCATATAATAATTGCACCTACAATTAAAAATATAATCCACATAACACAATCCCCCTCACTGAATCAATCACATCTCATAATCACAATTTTTCAAGCAAAACAGCCTTCTTTTGATTAAATTCTTCCTCCGATAATATTCCACTGTCCCTTAATTTGCTAAGTTTCTCAATCTGTTCAATGACATCAGGTTCTTTCTGCTGAATAATTGTCTGTGTTGGCTGATTCCCTTTTTTCAGTTCTTTTCGATATTCATGATAAATTGCAACAACACGCTGCGCTTCAATGGTATAGAGAGTGCTTATTTTCTCTTTCGCTCCTGCGACCATAATGATTAAATCACATACTTTCAAGGCGGCAGTCAATGCAGAATCTATTACAGCAACGAATAAATCATCTGACTTTGAATTTTGCTCTGTAGCCATAGAAGTAATATCCTCATAGTAGAACTGTTTTACATTGGACGTTGCTCCAAGCATTTCCCTGTTGACAATAATAATCTGCTTTGTAGTACAGGCAATATAATCCATAGCCGCCAATGAATCAAGACCTCCTGCATAATACATTACAAGTTCATCTTCATAAGTCATATATTTCTTAATATGCTGATAAATTTTGTCTCCAATCTTTTCGTGGATTAATCTGTCGATCTCCTCCGGTACAATTTCAAAATCATGTTCTGCAATATTGTTGAAATACTCATTGAGCGTAATGAAATCCTGCTTGTAGGTATCTCTAATCTTAATCGCGGCAAAAGCTACTTCATTAACCTTTAACGTACATTCGCTCTCCCCACTCTCAATCTTGAGACTGTCAATATACTTACACTCAATCGTTCCCTGCGCATAGAACTTCTTATCCTCTGCAAGACACACCTTAAAGTAAAAATAATTCTTTGTCAGTAAGAACTGCTGTCCGTCTGCTTCATTCATATAGAGAATTGGTGTCTGTGTTCCATCATATACAGACAGCTTTTTTTGAATTGTCTTTATTTTCTTTTCATCTATATATGGGTGCATGATAATGCATGAAACACTTGCTTTACTGCCTGGTAATACCATTTTCTCATAAAAGTCTTTTGTAAATGATAAAAGTTCATTTTCCGCAATCTGAGCCATAAAGCTTTCAGGTGGTGCATTTCCGCTCTCCATTACCATATTACATAGGGACTTCCCATACTCTGCTGCCTTAGCTTCCATCTCCGCTATATAAGCTTCTTTCTGGGCTTTCTTTTCTGTATTCTCCTGTTTGACTTGTTCGTACTTTTCCTTTCCAGCCTGTGCCGCACTTTCCATTGTAGATTTGGCTTTTCCTGCCATATCTTTCATTTTGTCCATAAATGCCATGTTTCTTATTTCCTCCATCAGTTTGAATACTAAATGTCAATAATCTAAACTATAATTATGGATATGAATACTAATTTTAATATAGGTCAACGAATACAGAGTTACGTGTAAACAATGGATTGAGTCAGGAAAAACTTGCATTACGTGCTAATATAACAACATATCTTGGATTACTGGAAAGAAATCTAAAGAATCCAACCGTTAAGGTAGTGGAACAGATATGCAGTCAATTGAATATCAGTCTAGGCGACTTTTTCTCTTCGTCCCATGTTCCTGAGAGTTCTGCAGATGCGGTATCTCTACAAATCATTGCACAGATTAGTGATAGAAGTGAAGAAGAAAAACTGTTAATCCTTCAAACGATTAAAGATATTTTAAGATTATGTGATATATCAAAAAATCAGGCTTTGAAGGATTTAGAATGATGCCAAAAAAGGATAACATACTTTCAAGTATATTATCCTTTTACTATATTTTGAGCAATATTTATTTTACCTGCGACGAGTCTGCGACCAAATCTGCGACAAATCTTTCTCCCCCTGTAGTACTGGGCGTCAATGCCCCTGACTGTAAAAAGGCAGAAAAAAAGAACCATCCCCAAGGCCTTCATATCCTCAAAAACAGTCCTTCTAACTGCACCGCCAGGGGCTCGAACCCTGGACACCCTGATTAAGAGTCAGGTGCTCTACCAACTGAGCTAGCGGTGCATAGTTATACTTTTTATTCAGCTTTCTGTGCTGTCCACCGAACAATAAATACTATATCATCCAATTCATAAAGTGTCAACACTTTTTTTCATCTTTTTTAATATTTCTTAAAATATGTTTCTTTTCACGGGTCTGCCATCATATTTTCTCCCTTTTTAATATTGTATACGGACTGAAAATCGATTATAATTGTATCAATAAAATCAAAGTTGACACAAATAGACGAGATTTTCTTATTTTATCAGGAGTATCATATGAAAACCTACACGATCTGCGGCAGTATGAAATTTGGAAAAGAGATGCAGGAAATTGCATACGATCTTGAAACGAAAAAAGGGTATAATGTCCTTCAATGTGTATATAACATAACAAATACAGAGCCGAATGAAGAGGAACGAAACAATCTTGCAAGTGCCCAATATAAGAGAATTGATATGAGCGATGGCATTTATGTGGTAAATATTGACGGATATATAGGAACATCTACATCAGCAGAAATAGATTATGCCAGGAAAACTGGTAAGGAAATACGTTATCATCGTGAAATATCTGACAGGAACTGTTAAACTCGTGTTTATCAAATTTTGTCGTTACAGGAGTCCTTAGCCACTTGAATTGTTCCCTCTATTCTCCCCTCCTTGCACAGGTCAGTTACACGCCTTGCAGATATGTCCTTTTTCTGTGCGGTTTCTTCAGAAGTTAATTGTTCCATAATACGCCTTCAAATTAGTTTCATTATATTTCTCTTTCGGAACAAAAAGAATGCTATGCTGGCTTTAATCTCCGAAAGGAACGCCAATATATTGTCATAATCCTTTTTCCCTATGACTCGCTTTTTACAATTATGAAGCAAAAGTCCCGAAAATAGTATTGTGTCAAAAAAGCAGGAATATACTGCAAGAATTATGGCACAAATCAGAGTACAATACAAATATGAGAGACAGAATGCGATGCAGGCAGAACAATGTGCGTTTGTTTTGAATATCGCTATCCAAAAACAGAAGGGAGAAAAATCATGGAGTATGCAGCAATCAGACACTTTGCAGATAAGAGATATTGTTACGCGGTGGAGAAAGGACGTTTTCTGATCAGGCTTGAGACCAAAAAGGATGATGTGGCAAGCGTTATCCTTCATGTGCAGGACAAATATCTGCCGCTCAAGATGATGGACACAAGGCAGAAATACCCGATGAAGATTGCCTGTGTGGACAATTATATCGACTATTATGAGGTGACGCTGGACATTGACGTGGTCTGTCTCAGATATTTTTTTGAGATAAAGGATACAGCCGGGAACACAGCTTATTACGGCAATCATAATTTTTATAGCGAATGCATCACCGATCTGGACAGGATGTTTGACTGCCCGCAGAATCTTCGGGAGGAGGAAATGTTTGTACTGCCTGACTGGGCAAAAAATAAGGTTGTATACCAGATCTTTCCCTCCCGCTTTGCCACGGACAAGGAAGTTTCCGATGAGGAATGGTATCAGTCGCCGATCGGGCATCGGGCTGATTTGAAGGGGTCTCTGCGCGGAATTATCAATCACCTGGATCACATAAAGAATCTGGGGGCGGATGTCATCTATATGACTCCGGTATTCAGTTCGAATTCCAGCCATAAGTATAACATTGATGATTACTATACAATTGACCCGTCATTTGGGACAAAAGAAGATTTGAAAGAGCTGGTTGAGAAGGCACATCGTATGGGAATGTATGTCATTCTGGACGGCGTGTTTAACCACACGGCGGTGGATTTCTTTGCCTTTCGGGATATCAGGGAAAAGAAGGAACAGTCAAAATATCTCAACTGGTATTATATCAATGATTTTCCGCTTGTGATGGAGTGGGGAAAGAAGCCCAATTATAAGACATTCAGCTATGCCGGTATGATGCCAAAGCTTAATTTGCAGAATAAAGAAACCGCGGATTTTGTCATTGACGTGGCGGCATACTGGATTCGGGAATGCAATATTGATGGCTGGCGGCTGGATGTCGCAGACGAGATCAATCACGCATTCTGGAAAAGATTCCGCAGAGAAATCAAAGTAGTAAAGAAAGATATTCTGATTGTCGGCGAAATCTGGCATTTTGCGGGTGATTTTCTGGAAGGCGATGAGTGGGATAGTATTATGAATTACCAATTCTATCATGCGGTGAAGGATTTGGTGGCTTTAGGACAAATGAATGCGGCTTCATTTATGGGCAGTCTGAACTTTATGAAGGGGAATCTCAACCAGAGTCTGGAAGGTTATCTCTGGAACTTTATTGACACGCATGACACGGAGCGATTTTTACACAGTGTCCAACAGGATGTCAGGAAGCAGAAACTGGCGGCGGCTTTGCAGCTGCTGCTTCCGGGGATGCCAATGATCTATTATGGCGACGAGGTTGGGATGCGCGGAGGTCCCGATCCGGACTGCAGGCGGGGAATGCTTTGGGACGAGCGCAGACAGGATAAGGAGCTGTTTTGCTATTATCAGACGTTGATTCGGATACGACATGAATATCCTGTGCTGACAGAAGGAGAGATTGCTGTGCAGTATGTGAAGAATGACGCGGGACTGATTTATATCGAAAGAAGGCTGGAAAATCAAAGCATACTGCTGATTTTTCACACGCAAAGCGGAAATGAGGAACTCTTCGAGCTGAAAGGTATGAAAAATCTTGTGGATGGCAGGGTATTTTCAGGTATTTTAGAAGACTACGAAACTGCAGTTCTCATTTCCTGATGAGGAAAAAACGGAGGGAACACATTGGAAATCTTAAAAAAGTATTATGTGGAAGAGCAGCGGACGGAATTGGAATATCTCTGCTCCGGAGATGCCGATTTGTACTGCAGGAAAAAAGAAGAAATAAGGCAGGCCGCGAGGACAGCGGTCGATTTGTCACAATTCCGCCATGTTCAAAAATCGCAATACAATCTGACACTAAATTACGTGGGCAATCAATCCCTGCTGCACCAAATTGACTGCATTGAAAAACAGTTTTTGCCCATAAGAAAAACAGTGTCTAAAGAGGAATATCAGGAACAGTTTCAGAAGCTGTTCCGTCTGAGAAATCAGTTTGCAAAATCAGCAGGTTTTGCAGACTATTTGGAGTACCAGTATACGCTGCTGGGAATTGATGCAGAAATTTTAGATCAGATTCTGGAAACAACTGTGAGGCATCACTATTCAGAGAAGAGTTTGCTTCGGGAAAAAATTCAACAATGGAAACATGCTGTGTGTTTACAGCCAGAGAATCAGATTGCGCTGCTCAAAAAAGTGCTGGATTACTTTAACTTACAGATTGCGTGGGAAAAAGTGCAGATTCATCATGAAAATCTGCCGCAATTTTACATCGGCAACTGTATTTCCATAAATGTGCCGGATGAAATACATGTCCTGATTAACAAGGTGGCTGGATTGTCCGGCTTCTCGATTCTGATGCATGAAATCGGTCACGCCTATTATTACAATAACATTCGGCAGAGTGGACCAGAATGGGCAGACAGGCCATATAATGCGGTGGTTGAGGAATTTGTGGCGTTTGTCTTTGAAGATTTGGTATATTCCGCACAATTTCTTGGCACTTTTTTGGACAGTGATGAAGACCTGCTGTCGGACAAATTAAATTTTCAGATGAATTACTTATGCTGCTGTGCACTGTTTGAGAAAAATATTTACAGCAAAGACATGCCGGATTTCGATCGGGAATGGGAAATGGCGTGTGAGAAGTTTTCTGTTTCCAGAGACAAAGAGTGGAGAAGCCCGCATTTTTTCATAAGTTATCCTGGTTTTTTTGCGGTTGATGTCATGGCAGGCTTCCTGACAAAAAGGTTTTATGAACAGATCGGGAATGATTATACGGCGATAAACAACTATCTGCAAAAGCAGATTTGTGAGCCGGGGTTTCATTTGGACTTTTATCGTGTGATAAGGCAGTTGATTTTATGATATTTTTGCTATACTGGATTTAAACGTATAAGCTGATAAAAACTGGCGTGGGTATGAATTGTAACACGGACGCACATCTATAAGATTGATGATAAGAAAGTATTTGATTGGTGATAAAGATTGTAGTATTATAATTATTATTAGGTGGGACGGGGACGATTATCATTATCCGTCCCACAAGCAGCAGGATTTTACACTTCGTGCTGTAGTATTTATTATCAATAACAATCATTTGTCTGCTGTGAAGCATAATCATTATGACTGTTTATAGCTGTGGCTTATCACTGCCGAGAAAAACATTCAATGTGCAGCAAGTAATCACTGTCTAATGTTTAATGCGTTGAATTTGAGTTTGAAGAATTGCCAGGTGAGTGTAAATGTAGCAATCATATGTAAAAATATGCATTATACTTTGAATTTAAAGTAGCAGGAACCCTTTTTCGAAGAGGGAGAGTAATAAAAAATAATACTCTGGGGAAGGAGAGTGAACGGATGAATAAAAATCAAAATTTATAGTTTGATGAAGTCCCCCGTATTACGCAGAGGCAAAGGGGGATAAACAGAATTGTACATATTATTAACTTTGGAGGTATCAGATGACAAAAAGAAAAGTTTCAAATACGAGAAAGAACAAACCAGTCAAAACGAATAAAACAGAAAAAACTGCGGTAGAAGCAGCTGCGGTAGAATCTGAGGTTAAACCATTAAAAGAAAGCAAAACAAAAAATGCTAAGACAGAGAATGCGAAAAAAATTCAGGCAGAAGAAATCGTGGAAAAAATTGTAGAAAAAATCGAGGAAGAATCACTGAAAGCGGAAACTGCCGAAGAAACAACTGCAGAGGAACCACTGAAAGCAGAAACTGTCGAAGAAGCAATAGCAGAGGAATCACTGAAAGCAGAAACTGTCGAAGAAGCAATAGCGAAGGAATCACTGAAAGC
>CAMWXA010000184.1 GCA_947178035.1 uncultured Lachnospiraceae bacterium
CCTGTAGGCCGATACCATTTTATCCACATGACGGTCAAAGTTATTGACTGCTGTCTTGTCTCTCTTCTCCTCCGATACCGCCTTTTCAAAATCCTCAAAAACTCTCAAAGAACTAACATTAGTAAGCGTTCCGGCAGCGTTTATTCCCTGCCCCGCCCTGATCGCTTCCAGCATCTCACGGTCCAAAGCCCAGCGCCCATCTGTGGAAATATCTACGGTATCATAACCTGAGGATTTGGCACTGCTCCTGTCCTTGTCCTGAAATTTTTGTGTGAGTCTGTCCATATCAATGGTATAGTTTTCATACTGTCTTGATAATTGTCTTTCTGTTATATTCATTCCTTTTTTCCCTCCAAAAACCACTCTGTTTCATCAACAATATCTAAGCTTTTATATCAAATGAGCTTTGCATGTTTTCAAATTCCATATTGTCTGCCCGGGCAGCCCCGTTTTCTGCCTCCCGCCACGCCGCGTTATAAATTGTACACAGATTAGTCTGCCTTGCTGCCTCCGCGTTTGTGGTGTACATTGTCCACCCGTTATTGGAATACGTTGCCACCATCTCTCCATTGCTGTCATAAAATTCTATGTAATCGCGCTGGCCGGAGGGCTGCTTTTGATATTTGACTTTCCCCTCAAGCAGCGTCGCTATAAAGTCAATCGGCTTTGACATCTCCTGATTGTTTCTCGCCACAGCCTTCAGCCCGGATGTTATGATGCCTTTCCTGTCCGGTGACACTTCGGATGTGTAGCGTTTCATCAGCTCAACAAACCCGTCAGACTGATTTTGAAACTTTCCGTTTTCATAATCCTGATAAGCCTGTTCCATAATCTGCTTTCTGTATTCTCCCTCGCTGACGCCGCTTTTTTTCCTCGAATACACATAGTCACCATTAAAATCAGGCAGCGATATCCCTCCAATACTGCCCATTCCCGACATAAAACGGCGCTGTGACGAAATACTGTTTAAGTTGATTTGCATATCTTATATCCTTCCCCAAACGATTCTTATTCACTGCTCCCTGTGTCCCGTAAAATCCATTTATGTCTTAAATATCGGCTGACATTCCGCTTTTGACAACCTCCACTGCACCAAATGACTATAACGCTGTCCTAATTATTTATGCCCTCAAATCAAAACCTTTGGTTCATTCCTTTGCCCACTCATAAATGAATGCTTTGGCGCGAATAACCACCTTTTAACCGCAAATTACCGCAAAAATTTGGTTAATTTTTTTGCAAATTTTGCTTACAAAAATAATTTTTTTGTGCTAAAATAGATACATAAAGGTTTCTGGTAATTATGTGTATCAATAAGCTGCTTCACATGTGATTTCCGAATGTGATATCGGTTTTTTTATACACAGTTCTATTCATTACTGAGGAATTGTGAAAATAGTTCTTTTGGAAAGGAGTTTTTGAATGTTTCAAATTGGAAGTATCGTAATGCACCCGTCGGCTGGTGTGTGTAATATCGAAGATATCCGGGAAGAAAAGCTGACCGAGAGAAAGCGCACGTATTACATCATGCACCCTGTCTCAGACAACAACAGCACAACAACGATCTATGTCCCTGTGGACACTGACAAAGTCCACCTCAGGAAGCTTATGGGCAAAGACGAAATCATCGACATCATCAAACATTCCACGACAGAGAAAATTGAATGGATTGACAATACCAACCTCAGAAAGGCTGCTTACTCCGAGATTCTCCACAGCGACAACACGAGCAGGATTATCGCACTGATCACCGTTCTTCACACCAAAAAAGAGCGCACGGTCGAGGCCGGCAAAAAGTTTTCTGCATTCGATGAGAAAATCCTGCACGATGCAGAAAAGAAAATTCATCAGGAATTTTCCCACGCCCTGTCCATGCAGGAGGAGGAAATCCCCAAATTCATCATCACACAGTTGTCAACTGATCTGGTTTAAAAACGACTAAAAAACGCAGGTGTTCTATCACCTGCGGTTTTTTTAATTTCTATGATTCTTTTGTCCAAAATGAAGTTCGCGCAGCCCTTCCACCTCGTCGCATACCGTTTTCAGACTGCAGGTACTGCAATCCATATTGAGGCTCGTAAAAATATGGTTGAGCGACTGCGTAATCTGCTCCGCCCTGCCGAACATTTCCTCCAATGCACGATAGTCAAAATCCCTGTGTGTGACAAAAATGACATTGACATTTTTCACCTGGGCGATTTTCTGATACTGCTCCAAATACAGTTGTCCGATATCGCGGAAACTGATATTCTTCTGCAAGGCTTTCCTGCTGATGCGCACTGGTTCCCGCTGGCTTACCGGCGAGATGCGCGCCATAAATCCCTCCGGGTGAATGTGATAGCGCACATAGTCAATCTCGCGAAATTTGCGGTACAATGCTTCCTCATCGGTCGATTCTTCCAACTGTACAAACACAATCCGCGCATAGGACTTATGCTCTGTAATCTGTGTCAGGTCCCTTCCATATAAGTATATTCCCTGTTGATACAGCAATGGTTTTGTCGTGTAGAGGCAGCCGCTTAGTCCCAGTGTATTCTGCCCGCCAAGCTCATATGCCATCTCTTTCCCGAGTATCATGTGATGCGCTCCGACGTCCCTCCATGCCCTTGACGGCTTTTTCAGACTTGCCTGCTCTGCCGTGGTAATCTGATTCAGTTGTACCAAGATAGTTGTTATCATTTCGTCAAACAGATTCATCCTCTATCACAATCCAATAATGCCTTTCGAATTCACAGTCGTTTTTCCTTTTTGACCTTGTCATAGTGTTTTGATATCAATGGCATAATTTTTGCTGCGGCCTTCATGTCAAGATTAAAGAAATATACAAGAAAGGTCAGTACAAAAAATGCTGCTGCCGCAGCCGCCACACCCAATAAAATTGTTGCAATCATTATAGCAGCTCTCTTTCAACACGATTCACAGTACTTCATTAACAACTACCCTACATTGATCATATTATTGTAATCCCTAATCAATGCTGAAAGTCCCACATCAAAAGAAGACAATGAGCAATCACCTGCAAAATTCGAGCCTATGTCAAATTGACTCAGCTCCTCCCCATCTTTCACTTTCTGGAGCACTTCTGTCAGAGAAACCTTGGTATCCTTCAAATCCCTGATAAAACTGTCCCACCAGCCATACTTGGAAATTCCTTCTGCTGCAAGCTTTTCCTCATCCTCGTTGTACGCAAGCAAATCATCCACATAGGAAACAAACTCATCATAAAGCGGCTGAATTTTTTCCAGATCCATATCCAGAATATTTTCATCCCAGACATCCTGCTCATACAGCTCACTCTCAATTTCGTTGGCAATATCAATTACCATATTCATCGCATAGAATACTTCAAAGCCCTGTTCCTGCATCTGCGCGTATGCTATTTCCTGATGCTCCTTGGCTACAATGTCCAGCTCCGCCATAAATGCATCACCAGTATCAATGTACTCCACCAATGAATCCATCAATGCCGTGTGGTATTCCTGTGCCCTCTGGTAGTCATCATCCAAATACGATTTCATATCTGTATAAACTTCGATATCGTTGAGCGTCTCTATGACCGAACTCAGAGATGGATACAGCTTCAGATATGCTTCGTCCAATTCACTCTTATCTTTTTTGCTGCTCGCCATCTCATATGCATTCTCGACATCCTCAATATCATACTCTGACAAAGAATAGCAGTCAAAATAGTCATCATCCTCATCCAGCAGCGTAAACTCCATCTGTTCAATGTCAACATAATTAAAGTAACGTTCCAGAGAAGAATCCAGCCTGCCCAGCATAAAATTATTGATTGTAATGTATGTGTTGTAAAGCTCCTGCTCTAGCTCCTCCAGTTCCTCACTTGACATTTCTGACTCGGTCTCCGTGCTGGCTGGCGTCTCCGGCGCATCATCTGCCGTCGTATCCACATTCTCGAAGACACTTCTACCGCTGGAAATAGAAGCGCCCTGACACGCTGTTACGGAACAAGCCATCATTAACGCAGTCAAAATAATACTACTTTTTCTTCTCATTACCCTCTCCCTTTCATTTCACTTTGGATTTTTTACTCTAAACATTTCTTTACTTTTTAAAAAAGTAACCTTTATAGAGTCGTTTTTTTGGTATCCTATACCATTCCTCTATTGGAAATATTATTATATCACAAATACTTCAAAAAGAAAATCCCCTTTTCGCTTTCTCCACCATGCATAACATCATCGTTACTGTTCACGCACACACTACTCACATCCTCGCTTCCATCAGGCTGCTTGAAGAATACCTCCTCAGTCCGCGGTAAAACACAAACACGGCCGCCGCAGACAGCAAAAACAGATAACCAAACACCATCAGCATTTTTGCAGCATCAAACTCCACCATAATATGCACCGGATGATAGGTCATCATTCCCACTGGTATCACGTTGTAGAGCAAAAATCTGGCAGTTCCTCTAAAAATACCATCAGGATAAGTGTTAAAACTGGTTACGCTGCCCACCATATGATTTCCAAACATTTCCGCGCGAACAAACCAGAAGGATAAACTTCCCATCAGCAGGGCAAATGCGGTCATAAGAATTGCCCCTGTCACGGTAAACAGCAAAAACAGCAGCAAACGCTTTACCTGAAAACAAAAAACACAGAAAATCAGCAGTCCATACAGCAAATCTCCAATTGCCGAAGTATTGGTTTCAGAAGTCATCACACTGAGCAGTACATTCTTTGGCTGTACCAGATACGAATCCAACTTGCCATTGATAATCAAATCCGGCAGGGAAAACACTCTCGCAAACAAAATTCGCGACAGGCCGAAGCTGCTCGCGGCAAGCGCCCACAGCAGCATGACCTCACGCATGGTGTATCCGCCAACATCGTCCCTGAGACGCAGCAGAATAACCCACTGTACGATAAATGTCGCATTGTTGAACATCATAAACAAAATGTTTGTCAGAAACGTAACCTTGTTGAGCATCTCCCGCATAACATTGTATTTGACAGAGAGTGCGCACACACGCACTTGATTTTTAACCGCCGTTAACATACAGCTTCCTCCCTCCCTTTTCGTAGAGCAGACACATGATTCCACATCCAATCGCCAGATAAAGCACCTGCGCCAGCAAAATCTCCAGATACTTTTCCACGCTGAAATCCACAATCAGCTTTGCAGGCCCATAGCAGACAGTATAGATTGGCGTCAGCTTCAATATCGGATGCAGGGACGCCGGAAAAATCTCAACCGGAAAGATCGTGCCCACCACCAGTATCAGCTTGTCATACAGCCATTGAAATGGATTGGAATCCTCAATCCAGAACGAAAGCATACTGATGCATATCTTAAACATCCCATGAATTGTCACTCCCAATACAATGCATGGAACCGCCGCCAGAAGTGTGACTGGATGAAAATTCGGAACCGCCCCCACCATCGTCACTCCAATCACGGTCGTAAGCACTGCATACATTGGCAGCTGTATGTTCCATTCTCCCGTATATTTTGCCAGGATATACAGCGGATACCAATAGGGCTTATTGACCAGATATGCAATGTTTCCGCCGCGAATATCGGTTGGTACCTGCTGTCTTATCGTTGTGGAGCGCGCGCCAAACCAGATCATCTCCGTTATCATGACATACCAGATCATCTGCTCCTTTGTGTACCCCGCAATCAGATCCCCGGGCGCTGCATACATATAATCCCAGAGATTAATAAACACAAAGATGATAAAAAAATAACTGATAAATCCCATCGCAATATTAACGGTGTACTGCAGATTTTCCATCAGTACCGAGCGGTAAATAACCACATATTTTCTCATAAGCCATCCGCCCTCCCCTCTGACTGGTAGATTTCCATGATAATGTTTTCGAGAGGGATATTAGAGATATTGATATCCTCGACGTGTTCCGCGTCGACGCTGCGGAGTGCGTCATTTATTTTCATAACGGAAGTGTCCACCTCAAACCTGACATGACGGCCTTTTCTCTTTCGGATTGTTATGCCTTCCATTGGCGGAAGCTCTGTCTCCTCCTGTAATTTTACTTCCACAATTTTCTTGTTTAGATAGTGGTATTTCAAGTGTTCCATAGAATCGTCCATCACAATCTGCCCGGAATTGACGATGACAATGCGCTTGCAGAGCTTCTCGATATCACCGATGTCATGGCTGGTCAGAAAAATGGTCGTGTGGAGCTCCCTGTTCATCTGTCTGATCAGCATACGGATATTCTCCTTCACAACTGGATCCAGACCAATTGTCGGTTCGTCCAGGAACAATACTTTCGGCTTGTGAATCAGCGATGCCGCGATCTCACAGCGGATGCGCTGCCCCAGCGAGAGATTCCGAACTGGCGTGTTGATAAAGTCAGCAAGTTCAAAAATATCCGCAAGTTCTGCGATACGCTTCTCGGTCTCGCCGCCTGACAGATCATAAATCGCTCCGAAAAAGCGGAAGTTGTCATACGGTGTCAGATGGGTCCAGAGCTGTTCCTTCTGTCCAAATACAGTGCCAATCTGATAGGCAAGCTGCTTTCTCTTTTTCACCGGATCAATGCCAAGCACTTCCACCCTGCCGCCATCCGGATACAAGATACCAGTAAGCATTTTGATCGTTGTGCTCTTGCCAGCTCCGTTCGGACCGATAAAGGCGAGAACCTCGCCCTCCTCCACACCAAACGATACCTTATCCACCGCCTTGATCTCCTCAGTCTGCGGGCAAAAAATCGCCTTGATGCTGCCTTTCATTCCCTTCTCCTTCTGTTTCACAAGGAAGTGTTTGGATAACTCCTCCGCTTCGATTACTTTCATTGCCTATCCCTCCTGATTTCAATAATGTATAAAAAAAGAAGCCGTCATGTTACATACACTGCAATGTATATACCATGCGGCTCCTCATTTATCATGATAACCTGTTGCAATCACTTTCGATTACCGCATAGCCAAATAAGACCTTTCGTCCTACGGCCATGCACTCCACCAGTCATTCACTGGAAATCGTCTGTGACCGTATGCTGAAAAATCTGATACTGCTGCATAATCGAAATAAATAGTCCATAATTATGATTCAACATCTTTCATTTCTCCTGCTTCTGAATCTGTAAATTTTTGATAGTATAGCACAGTATTTTGTAAAAAGCAAGTATTTTATCGCGCTGTTCTTTTTCAGCACTTAAGATTACTGTTTACCCCATCGCGCATACCTGCTCAATCCTATGAAGCTCATCGCCGCTGAACTTCAGGTTTGATAGCATACCGACATTATCGATAATCTGTGAAGGCTTAGATGCCCCAATCAGAACGCTTGTGATATCTCCATCCCTAAGTATCCACGCAAGAGCCATCTGTGCAAGACTCTGTCCCCGCTCTTTGGCAATCTCATTCAATTGTCTTATCTTATCAATCGTCTCATGGCCTAGGGCATCTTCCTTCAAAAACCTGCCATCTGTACGGATACGGCTATCCTGCGGGATTCCATCGATATACCGGTTCGTGAGAAGTCCCTGCGCCAACGGGCAGAATGTAATTACCCCAATGCCATTTGCCGCTGCATAAGCCTTTAATCCATCCTTCTCTATCGTTCTGTCAAACAAGGAATATCTCCTCTGATTGATGATAAATGGAGTACCCATTTTTTGAAAAAGACTGGCAATCGCAATCGTTTCTTCCTTATTGTAGTTGGAAATTCCAATGTAGAGCGCCTTTCCACTCCGCACAATGCCGTCCAGTGCTCCGGCAGTCTCCTCAATTGGTGTATCATGATCGGGTCTGTGATGATAATAGATATCCACATAGTCCAGTCCCATCCGCCTTAAACTCTGATCGAGGCTCGCAACCAGATATTTCCTGCTTCCCCAATTTCCGTAAGGACCTGGCCACATATCATATCCTGCCTTTGTCGAGATCACAAGCTCGTCCCGGTAAACACCGAGTCCCTTTGCCAAAATACGCCCGAAATTCTCCTCTGCAGCCCCATAAACCGGACCATAGTTGTTGGCCAAATCAAAATGTGTGATCCCGTTGTCAAACGCAGTGTAACACATGGACTGCATATTATCAAAGCTTGCATTGGAACCAAAATTGTGCCACAGGCCAAGGGAAACTGCAGGCAGCATCAAGCCGCTTCGGCCACAGCGATTATACTGCATTGTATCGTATCTTTTTTCATCAGCTCTGTACATTTTATATACCTCTCATTCTTTTTTGTTTCCAAAAATATTCTTATTATCAGTATAACAGACTGCATCGAAATACAACAGATCTATTTTTTCAATCACTGGCCTTATCAATCTGGCTCATGATTTCCACTGCTTATGCGGATGTGTGAACAGCAGCTTCCAGTTCACAAATCGTTCATAATTCTTTGAAAAATTATTCAATAAAACAACATGATTTGGACATTTAAGCACCCTATACTATAAACATAAGGTGATACGAAAGATACCTTACAAACAATAAGT
>CAMWXA010000185.1 GCA_947178035.1 uncultured Lachnospiraceae bacterium
GTATAAATATCACCCAGCTGCCATTTCTGCCGCATTCCTTCTAACATGCTATCCGGCGCCGTCTCCGCCCATGCTCTTATACAATCCATCTGCATTTCCAGATAGATAGCGCTGATTTCCGGAAGCTCTGGATTCCTTATACTCTCTTCTATATATTCCTGCATCTCATTTTCCCGCAAGCGGTGCATGTCCGCTAAGACACTGACAACATTCTCTGTAGAAAAAACTCCGTTTATCAGATCACATACATAAGATATAAAATAATTCCTACAGTCTTCTCTTTGCAGTAGTGCAATGAATAACGGCGCATATCCCCTCTCTTCTATCAATGTAATCGTCTCAAAACTCTGATTCAGATTCAAGTTCTCCCTGACTGTACCTGCTCCCATCGCGCTATCTACATCATATAGTAAATAGCGGTACCTGCCATCAAATACAGAATTGTCTATATAGCCATCCTCATCACTTGCAACATACCGATATGCTTTCAAGTTATTGTAGGGCCAGTCTCTATTCGCCATATAGATCTCTAGTGCATAGTATTGGAGATAATTTTCTACATCAATAAAACCTGTCAGTTCCTCATATACCTTATCATCCGTCAAATCCATCCCAATATATTTTTCATATATCTCATTGTATTCAGCAGCATAGTAATTCGCTGTTTCATCATCGGAATCTGTAATCATACCCCTCTCGCTATTTCCTATCACTACCATCTCGCCGTCATAATCACCATATCTCTCCTCAAAATACTCTTCATCATATGTAGAGTGCATCCAATATAATCCTTGATATACCCCATTAATGTAGACACTCACAGGACGTACTGACTGGGTATCTTGAAAACCAGCCATCCCTGCCAGGGTAAGTCCTAGTTCATCTCTGATAAACGCTTCAGAACGGTCATTTCCCGTGTTTCTTATTTTTAAAGACTTGTATTTGTTTACGATGGTCCCCTCATCAAGAGTCCTGAGATCATATAACAAGGGATAACGGAATCGGTTGTTTTGCTCGTCGTATTCCTTTCTCGCATATAGCTTAAAAGACTTCTGCTCTGACCATCTCGTAAAACCACCGGATATTCTGATACTGCCATTTTGGGAAACCACCCTGGTATGATCTCTCTCAAAGATCTCTATATGGACATTTCTCTCGCTCTCCCTTCCCCGCACATTGTAATTGGCCGGAGTATCAGCGTCCACTTCCTCCCCAGGATGTTCCGCCAGCCAGTCCGCCCTCAATTTACCCTCTACAAAAATACCTCTTTCCTCTCCATATAGGTCGTCATATTCTGCGGCCAAACTGATAATCAGCGTGTCGTAACGATTCCAGATATCCTTTCCCATAAAGTACGTGTTTGTTACCACATCCGATTCTGTGCCATCCTCAAATACTGCCTTAAATCGACAGACGGTCACTGCCTCTTCATCTTCAGCCAATAATGAAATCGGTTCTCTGTACCTATAAGTACTTCCACCCTCTTCCGATGACGGGCTGGAGCCATCCATAGTATAGAAAACAACCCCTCCCTGTTCCACCTGTGCTGTGATCTGAATATCCTCATTGTAGAATCCGCTCGGCACAGATATCCTTATTCCATTTTCTTGTGTTTTTTCGCTGTCTATATTGGTGATTTCTGCCATTGCAGCAATATCAGCCGAATGATGTATATCATCGTCCATCCTGATCAAAATGAATAATAACAATATCAGGAGTGCTGTTAAAAACAATATACTTTTTTTATCCCTAATATTAAAAATTTCCATTTTTCTATCCCTTTATACTCTTATTATCGAGCTTAAAGTATAAATCGCAATTCACCTCAAAACAACATAATAAGCCTTTATTTAACAATTTTTTTAACTTATTTATACTTTGTTTATAAAAGATAAAGCACCAGCTCATGTGCACAATTGCACGATAAGCTGATGCTCCCTTCCTGTTCATATAGCCGCAGAATCTCCACCAAAAATCAGCATTCCAAATTCATCTGTCCTTCTGTTTTAAAGAGCCGAATCCTTTCTCAGCACCACCGCATAGAGAACCGGCACCAGGCACATCGTAGGCATCGCATACCGGATACATGTATTGACCGGTGAGATCAAGCAGACCAGAATATTGACGATTGCCGGAAGCGCAGTCACCGCCTCCCGATACCGTTTCCTGGCAATCAGATATCCAACAGCAAAAATCACACACCATGTGTAGAAACCACAGCGATACAGCAGTCCAATTCCGGGCAGATACTCAATCTTGGTAACCTGTTCAAGCAAAAAGCGAAACGGTGCAAAAGCTTCAATCTGGCGCATCGGATGCATTCCTTCCGTCAGCATATTCCTGTCCATCTCATAAAAACCATTTCCCTCCTTATATGGCTGCACTTCCGGATAATAATAGCCGTATGAACACTCCAGAAAAGTGTTGATATAAGAGAGCGGGTGGCGTATCAGCTGATGAAACCATATGCTGAAATACTCGCTCTTTATCTCTGCAAACTCGGCATTTGTTCCATCGGCTGAATTGGCCTCACATATTTTCAGGCAATTCTTCACCCAGTCAGCCAGCTGGGGATTGTATACCTCGACAAGCTCATCATAGTCAAACATTGTATTCAAAAATGCGCGCTCCTCCTCCGTCACATCTTCTGGATAGTCCTGACCATATTTCGCGGTCTGCTGAAACATAATACAGTAAGTGTCTTCTTTCTCCTCCAGATTCACCACGCCAAGCGACGGATAAAGTACATTATTGAGCAGACAGACTGCGGCAAACATTGCGGCTGCCGAGCCGAAAAACAATCCCTTTTTCTTTCTCTGTACGAGAACAAACAAAACAGGCACCGTAAATATTAGTACAAAGATGCCATTATTTCTCGTCTGGGTCATAAGCACGCCATACAAAAGCATCCATAGAAGATGCCTTTTATGTGCAAAAAACGCCTCCTGCCTGGCAGTGCACCACACCATCTCCACCGCATACAAAAGGGAAATTGACCAGTATATCGAATCCTTTATATACGTGACATCATATATGCACCACACCGTGAACAGCGCATAATACGCCAGCGCTGCCCATCTGAGCCAGTGCGGAACTTTTAACTCCTTAAAAAGCGTACATACCTTCGCCACCGCAAATGCGGATAGGCATGTCTGCCCCAACGGTATCATAAACATGCCAAAATTTGGTATTCCCCACTTTTGCGCGTACAATGCAGCAGCTCCGTACAGAAAGCTTACCAACGGCGGATGATGATTGACAAAAGCGCCTGAATCGTATAAGTTATAAAAATCACAGATCTGCGCTCCACCGTCCCAGGACATTGAACACGGATAAAACAGGATTAAATACGGCAGTCTGCACAGAAATACCACGAGCATCACGCCCAAAATCACATGATCTTCAAACAGCCACCTGGTCACTTTGGATATTGTGTCCGCGTCTTTCTGCCGGTTCTCCATATCGGTGAGCTTGTATCCGAGAAATGCCACCACTGTATAAAAGAATGGCATATACCCCACCAGAAAAAGCACCGCAAGCAGCGGATACTTCAGATCTGGATGCGCACTCTGCGACTTTCCTATGATCATCGTCAGTGTAAACACAAAAGCGATGACTGCATATCCAATCCGCTCTCTCCGTATTCCTGAGAGCTGCAGATCCTTCCTGATCCAGATACGCCTGTATAGGGCCGTCAGCAGCACCAGTGCAATCAGCTGTGGTATCCCGTCTCCGTTGAGCGCCATCGACAAATTGCCCGTGGACTGCACATCAGCAAACAGGGCTGCCGTTGAACTGACTGCTAAAATTAATACTGCTAATTCCTTTACCACCATCTTCATACGTTTCTCCATCCATCATTTATTCACACATCTTGACAATCCATACATCATTGATTTTCTGCACACAGCCCTCTTTCGGATAGACAGCCATGTTTTTGTATTCCTCGGTCTCCATAATGGCCTCCTTATCCATATAATCCAAGCCTGCCATGTTACAGCCGACAAACATTTTAATAAAATTATCCCGCACACCTGTCGTAATCAAACCATTTTCAAGTGCCACCCCGTCAAGCTCCCTGAGATCCTCAGAATCCAGAATATCAATCTCAACACTGCTAGGATTATCCTTATAATAAAACTCCCCAAGAATCTCAATACTGTCGCCATTCTCATATCCTTCCATGTTCTCGACTCTTGCAATCACTCTGTTAAAATACTGTTGTACCCGCTCCACCGAAAAATTCATTCTCAAATATGCGCGGTTTGTCAGGAGATAGTCCGTATAACTGCTTGTAACTATCGTGAACACTGTCACAACCACCGCCGCATAGCGCAATCCATTCCTCCATCTGGCAGAGAGCGGTTTCATGTGCCAGTCTTCCATACAGTACTCAAGAAGCGCAAGTACCATCACATAAATCAATGCATATGCATACAGCATCAGCATGGAATACGACACCTCCGGCGCCATGAAATAAACAAATGCTGCTGCCAGTGGCACAAAACCGCACAGTACTACCAGCATCAGAAGCGTTAAAATATCCTGATACATTTTCCGCGCAGTCACAAGATACAGGAAGAGCGCAATTGCCAGAACACATGTTGCAATATTTGCAGCCTGTGCTGTTCTGCTCACAAATGCAAACGGTTTCCAGAGAAAATATTCAAGGAACCGCTTGTAACACCTTCCGATCAGCCTGGGCATCTCACTGACCGCAATCTGCCCCATATTTCCCACACCGCCATATGTCTCATTGTCCAGGTTGGGATAAATCACATGTGACAGCTTCATATAAATCAGCACCCCGGCTCCCAGCACCGCGACACATACCAGTCCCATTTTCAGTATTTCCAGGAACTTTCTGCCATGGAAAATATCCGCAATCATCCCGAGCAGCATCAATGTTATCGCAAAACTGATATAGCTCTGGTATATTCCAAGCACACAGATTAGAAGCGCTGTGCAGGGCAGCCATCCATACCGGTATTTTCTCAGAAGATACACTGCAATTGCCACCATGAGAATGCCAATCCCCGATGTGTGCGCCATAAACATAAATGTCATCGTGCTGACCACACTTGGAAAGGTCTCGAGAACAGCCGCCGTCAGAACTGCAGCGGTAGTACTTTTTATCTGTAGGATTTCCATAACCAGGCAGGACGCTGCCGCAATGCACACAATCATCAAAAAACCGTGAACCGCCGGAACGCTATACTTTCCTCCCAGTAGATGAATATATTTTAAAAACCATCTTCCAAGATAGTCCCCGCTCCCAAAGTTCCCCATGTTATTGGCATCATCCCAGTTGGGAAACTTGTGCGTCAGCATATAAAAATGTGTCAGCCATCCTATCACAATACCTGCCGTAAAACATATTCTTGTATGTTTGGGTATTTTTTTGCAAAATAGTGCAGCCAAATCAAAGCTCATTGAACTATTACCTCTCCTGTTCCAACTCAAATGTCGTTCCTATAACGTATCCGTCTCCCCCGTAAAAATGTAGTCCGCAGTTCAAATATCTGGCACCTTCTTGCAAATCTGTTGTGCAAAATCCCACAGGTTCCTATATAAGCTGTCTTTATATTTTTCCCGCAGCTCATCCGGAACCGCATGGCCACTCAATAGCAGTCCATAACCACAGCCTGCGTTAACCGCTGTCATAACATCCGTCTCCTTGTCTCCAACCATATAAGAGCGTGCCAGGTCAATATCCCACTCCGCCACAGCGCGTTCAATCAGCCCTGTCTGCGGCTTCCTGCACGCGCACCTATCCTGTTCCACATGAGGACAATAATAAAATGCATCAATCACAGCGTTGTGTCTTGTCAGGATGGCATTCATGTATTCATGAAGCTGCTCAACCTCCAGCGCCCCATAATATCCCCTGCCAATACCAGACTGGTTTGATATCACAATCAACCGGTATCCCTGCTTTTTCAACAACGCAAGCGCCTCAAATGTTCCATCAATAAATGTAAGCCTGTGCGTCTCGTGCAGATAATCTACATCCACGTTGATCGTCCCGTCTCTGTCAAGAAAAACTGCTTTCTCCATATATCCTCACTCAAATCTCTTTTAACACTTGTTCCACACGCACCTCGTCTATGCACTGATACCTTCCCGTCCGAATCAGATGTTCCTTACAGGCTGGTGTGATAGAACCGTTTGCACATCCTGCACAGCTCTTTTTTGCACTGCACACAATGACCGGCTCATGCTCCTCACAGTCACGCTCACACTGATATGGCAAAAATCTTCCATACGCAAATTCACCAAAGATGCATATGCCCTTCGTATTCACTGCCGCCGCAAAATGTATCCCACTTGTATCATTCCCCACAAGCAGGCTGGCATTCCGGATAACCTCGGCTAATTCCGGCAATGTTGTCTTTCCAAACAGATCATGAACCCTGTCCCTGTACAGCGCATGTTCCATGGCATCGACAAACTGCCCATACAAATAGGCCTCGTTCTCTCCGCCACACAGATAAATATCCATCCCTTTTTCCGAGATAATCGCTTCTCCGACTTGTGCATACCGGTCAATTGGCCACATTTTCTTGCCTGAGCTCCCTCCGGGAAAAATGACAGCATACGGCTTTTGCGGTATTACTCCCTTGCGTACCTCTGTCTGCGGCAGCCACGGATAACCGGACTGAAAATCATATCCCAGTCCCCTGACAAACACTGCATTCCGCTCCAGCTCCATCAAATTGTCCCCTCCTGATGGAATCAGTCTGTCATAGACATTGTCCAGTTTTTGGCGGATACTTCTCAAGGCAATGTAACGGCTTAAATTCATTCTGGATTCATCCGCCACGAAAGCAATCTTCTCCTTTGCCGGAATATTCATGGCAAGCAAATCCATGTCAATTGTGCGAGAATATACTGTCTGCAGCAGCGTGTGAAAACGCTTATTTCTAAAACTGTGCCATATCTCTTTTTTATATCTGTTATCCGACTCCAAACGCCTGCTCTGAACCGGTATGATCACGTCAAAAAAACCTGTATTCCCTGCAATCTCAGCACATACAGCGTTGCAGACCAAAGTGATTGTCTGCCCTGGGTAAATCTCTCTGTATTGGGATGCACTGTCAAGCCATATCAGAAAATCACCGATCGCATCTATTTTGATCACGACAATTCCCTGGGCCTCACCCAGAACAGGTCTCAAATTTTTAAGTCCTGCTGCCCGAAACTGCGAAAACCATATGTTCATCCAGCGCTTTGCCTTTTCCCAGGTATTCCGCCATGCCATATCAATTCTGTCCCTCCGTCCAAAATCCTTTCTCACTCAATCCATTCTCAATCAAACCGCATATTGTATGGATCAGCAAAATATGCATTTCCTGTATTCTCGGTGTATTATATGAGGGCACATTGAGCAGATAATCTGCGTCTGGACGCATCCGGCCCCCCGATGCCCCTGTCAGTCCCACTGTGCTGATGTGCCTTTTTTTCGCCTCCTGCAGCGCATTGACAACATTCACAGAATTTCCGCTGGTCGATAAGCCCAGCAGTACATCACCCGCATTGCCCAGCGCTGCGACCTGTTTCGAGAACACATTGTCATAATCATAATCATTTGCGATTGCAGTCATCACTGCTGCATTCGCATTCAGTACTATGGCAGAAATACCCCGCCGCTCCATTTGATATCTTCCCACAAGTTCACCAGCCATATGCAGTGCATCGGACGCACTTCCTCCATTTCCGCATATCAGGAGCTTATTGCCTCTCTGATATGCATCCACACACAGCTGAGCCACCCGTCCGACAGTTTCCAGCAGCGCCTCATCGCACAGAAGTTTCTCTTTCGCCGCAATACTCTCCTCCACATTTTGCCTGATATATTCCAACATACCTTTTCTCCTTTAGTTTCATACGAATCGTTCCTGATCAAGATAACTTCTCCATTGTCTTTCTTATTTTTTCCACAATATTCGTTGTCGAACACCCGTCGACAACATTGACGTACTCGACCTTGCCTCCATAAACCGCCACACTATCCATCTCTGGAATCTGCTTTCCCTTATAATCGCCACCCTTGATGACAATATCCGGCTTCACCCTATCGATAATACCACACGGTGTCCTGTCTGAAAAGATACAAACGTAGTTGACACTCTCCAGACCTGCAACCACAATCGCCCGCTCTGTCTCCGGCACAATTGGTCTCTCTCTGCCTTTTAATGCCCGAACAGAACTATCCGAATTCAGCAGAACAACTAAAATGTCCCCCTTTTCTCTCGCCTCCTTCAGATAAGTCACATGACCTGCATGGAGAATATCAAAACAACCACTCGTAGACACGACAATTTTCCCTTGCTTCTTCGCATCCCGAATCACTTTTTCCAGCTCGTCTAATGCCACAATCTTATTTAT
>CAMWXA010000186.1 GCA_947178035.1 uncultured Lachnospiraceae bacterium
TTGATAAAACAGACTGCATGGACTGTTCTGCTGTGTTGAGTGCTGCACCTGCAAACCATTTTGCCTTGTGGGTGTCAGGCAGTTTTGCCATTAAGAGCTGGAACTGGTTCTTTCCCTTTACTTTTGAGGGCGCCAGCAAATCCTGTATCAGCTTGAATACACTGATGATATGGCGCTTTTCATTCGGACAAAATTCTGCAATTAGTAAGATAGCAGCAGTCAACACCCCCTCTGCCGCATCATAGAAAAATGCGTTCTGCCCATAGCTGGAACTGTCTGCACCTCCTGATGAGATGATGGTCTTTGCTGTAATCTTGGCGTATTTTTCAGCCTTTGCCTTGGCGCTGAGGTTATCGCTGTCTGCAAGAAATTCATCCATGTATTTGTTGACCAGATGGAGCATGTTGTCACCGTCGCTTCTGGTCGGATTGCGCAGGTCAATGACTGCTGTTTCATAGCCGTAATACTTTTTTGCTATTCCAGCATAGTTGCGGTAGAGGTCTCCCTTTGTATCTGTGGTCAGGAAGCTCATGCCACAGGCACAGGCATATTCAATGTTTGGATAGAGAAAATGTGCTGTCTTTCCAACACCTGCTGCACCGATCATCAGGCAGTGGACATCCCCTGTATCAACAAGAGCGTAAAGTTTTCCTGCACGCTCGATGCTGCCTAACACAAGTCCCTGCGCTGTTGGCAGGTTCTCACCGTTTCTCCATTGTTCTGGCTCGTACTGCACCTCTGTGTAGGTTTCTTTGATTTCTTTTTTGTCCGCAAAACGCGCTGTGCCATGCTGTCCGTCACCTACGGTTCTGTTTTTGATTCCATTTAAAGTGTAATAATGCGACATCAGAGAAATGCCGCCGATAACTGCAAACATAAAAATTCCTGATACCACAAGCATGATTACTGGCTGCATAGTAACATTCCTCCTTCTGTGGTCTGTACCTCATGTGACTGCCTGACGACCGGTTCCTGATAATCCACTGCAACAAAAATATGAGCCTTAATACACTCCATTGTCAGGCTCATACATTTCTTTACGAACAGCTCCTTATTCTCTTTTTGAGATAAATCTTTTGTATCCAGCACCTCCATTATCTCTTCAAATGCTTTCTGCATTGTTCTGATACGGCTGTTAAAATTTCCTTTATCCTGATGCGGTCTGTAGCGTTTTTGCAGGTTGTCAAGAATCTGCGCGTCACCTGTTTCTTTTCCTAATGCCCTGCCTTCTTTTTCCATGCATTTTACCAGTATGCCTGTAAGCAGCATTCCCGCCTCGTCAAATGCCTCCTCCAGATTTTCTTTTGTCCTTCCTTTTTTCAGAGCATTATAAATTCCCTGATAGTAATAACAGATATATTCTTTGGTGGCATATTCCATTTTCATACTCTCTGTTACCTGCTTTAATACAGCTATCCATGCGTCACATTCCATCATCTTTGGATGCTCCTGCGCTGGCAGTGCTGATTCTCCATTCATGTTTTTCAGATCTTCATTCCAGTCTTTAAATGCTGGCTGTAACAGTTGAATCTTTTTGTAGTTATTTTGATTTAAAATTTCCGCCAGTCTCCCACTTGCCTCGATGCCTGCGGCATCATGATCCAGACACAGGACAACTGTATTAAGATTTGAATACTCTTTTAACATCTGGATCATGGCGTGTTCTGCCACACCGTTTAGGGTGATATAGCTGCTCTCCTGCCAGTTTTTCGGGTATAAAGTCAGGAAGGATAATAAATCAATCGGTGCCTCAAACACATAAAGCCTGTTTCCCTTTCCTGCATAGCAAAAACCGTAAGAGGAATCTGAACCCTCCTCATTCATGCGGAAGCTTTTGCTGTCAGAACAGGTTCCTTTTTTATGGATGTGACGCACTCTTCCCTTCCTGTCTTTCCCGACAAATACGGCATTGTGATGTTCTGCACACTCATAGAGCGTTCCCTGTCTGGCAAAAAGTGAAATGATTTCACGGCTGATGTGACGTTTCGACATCAGGTAGGCATACACCCGCTTCATGGTATCGTTTTTCTCTGGCGGGACAGGAAATTTCTTTTTGTCTGAGACTTCTGTCTCCTGTAACATTTTCTGATTCATATTATTTTTATCCGCCTGAAACATGCCTGTATTGGTTGATTGAACCGAATTCGCATTTTCGTTCCGAATCTTTTTTGAATCTCTCTCTTTTTGTACCTTTTCCTTCTGCTGTTTTTTATTACCGGCTGCCGCTCTGACTGGTATTTTCTGGTTGCCGCCGCGGATAACCTGTCCTGTTTCTCCATTTAACAGGTAGGTGACTGCCTCTGGATATGTCATTCCGAAAAACTCCTGCATAAAATCAATCGCATGGCTTCCTGCCTGCTGGCTGTGGCGGTACCAGCTGTTTCCCCGGAATGTCACGCTGCTGTGACGTTTCCAGCGCCACTCATTGCCAGAGCGTTCCACTTCCTCATGTTCCTTCTGTAATATATCTGCGATATGAACTGCATTGGCACGCTCCTTCTGTTCCTCTGTAAAATAAATAAATTCTCCCAAGTATGTCCTCCTCTCTGAATAGTCCGTTTTGAAATAACACTGATTTCAATTCATTTCATTATGTCTGCACCATCTCCTCCCTGTCGTCCTCTGCATGTCCCTGTGCAATCTTTTTTGCCTTCATTTTTCCTGCAAGTTTGCGGTCAATCCCCATTCGGTTTCCGCCGCTCTTTCTGTTATCCACATTTTCCTCCATGATTTTCCCCATCTGGTACATAAGTCGTGATGCCATCAGTATCAGGTCTGGATGCGGCATATCATTCCAGTGCTGCAAAAAATAAGCGGCATAAACATTCCCCTGTTCCGCCGCTGGTTTCAAATATTCATATGCTTTCTCTTTATCGCGTTCCACGTCTGTTCCGATTAGATATGCTTTTCCAAGAAGATACTGTGCATACTGGTTTCCTGCATGGGCAGATAATTCCAGATAGAAAAGTGCCCGTTCTACACACTTGGGTATGCCCTCTCCTGCAAGATACAGCTTTCCTAACTGGTATGCTGCCATATCACTATTCTGTGCCGCTGCTTTACTCAAATAAAGAACTGCTTTGGAAATATCCTTATATTCTTCTGTCAGATACCATTTTCCAAGACAATACGGCGCATAGACATTTCCTGAATCCGCCGCCCTGTGCAGGTGGAAAAACGCTTTATCCATCTCCCTTGCAAGCAGTACACCATCACTATATAACCTGCCAAGTGCATAGTCTGCAAACCGATTCTCCTGTGATGCTGCCTTTGTCAGCAGCATTACTGCTTTTTTGATTTTTTTATCATCAGGCGTTGCTTCTGGCTGATGATGGAGTTTTTGTATTTCATGTCGTATATAAAGTTTTGCCAGCTGATATGCTGCATGAGTATTTCCAAAGTCTGCCGACATTGTAAAATATTTTTCTGCCTGTACTTCATCTGCTTCGGTTCCAATACCGTGGAGATACATGTTCCCGATTCGATACCAGAGAGTATCATCTCTTGATTTCTTTTCCAGATTTAGAAAACCTGAAAATGCAGCGCAGAAACATTTTTCTGCCTTTTCCTGATTTCTTTCTGTGCCTGTTCCTGATTCATACAGCCTTCCAACCTCATAGGCGGCATAAGGATTGCCTTTTTTATAAGCGCATCGGAACAGATTAAAAGCTTTTGCATAATCCTGCTCTACCCCTTTTCCATGCAGCGTAAGCATTCCCAGAGAATATAAAGCACTGCTGTATTCTTGATCTGCTGCCTTTGAAAACCACGCTGCCGCTTCTGTCAGATTCTCTCCTGTTCCAAGACCATACTGGTACATCTTTCCGATATGGTATTGCAGACAGGCTTTCTTCTTTTCCTGATCAACAGCAAGCATGGCAGAAAGTGCTCTGTTATACCATTTTTCTGCCTTTTCCTTATCTGGTTCCACGAAAATGCCCTGTGTATAAATCTTTCCCATATCATGCATGGCATAGACATTTCCTCTATCTGCCTCCTCCAGCATAAATTCATAGGCTGCCTCTGCGTCGGGTTCTGTCTCCTGTGTACCATATAGATAATTTCGCGCTTCTTTGTAGGTGTTTGTCCATGCGGCATAATACTCTGGTTCATTGTGTGTATTATAAACAACGTCGGAGACATCTTGTTCATCCAGTTCCGATGCTGCATCATCAGGTATCTCAAAAGTCAAATCCCCATTTGAATTATTTTTCGTTGTTGTTTCCTGCCATTCTGTATGGGCTTCACCCTCCTCCCAGCGTGTTTCTGATTCTGAAATTCTTTCCTCCTCTGTGTAAAGATAACCCTGACCGAACCGCACTGCCTCACGGATGACTATGTTCTTAATACTTTTTAATTCCTTCTGCGCTGACAGTGGAGGCGGTTCTGGCATTGTATCCCTGTAATAACACAAGAGCTCATTCCTGCTTTCCAGCCATGCACGGTAACACGCAGAAACACATTCCTCCTTTGCCAGCTCATCTACAATGCTGTTTACAATCACTTTTACATCAGCTTTCAGATACCCATAGACTTTCTTTCCGCCCGTATTATTTAGCCGCTTTGACAGCAGCTGCATCTGTTCCATAATCTTTTCATTATGACAAACCCCTTGCTGCATCTGCCGCAACAGAAAAAGCAGGCTCTTGTCTGCCTGCTCCTTTAGCTGTTCACGCTGCTGGGTTTTCTTCTCGTAAATGCTCATAAATTCCTGCCGGAAAATATCATGCGCATAGGTGGAACGCATGGTGTCAATTCCCTTTTTTGTCAGATAACCCTCTGATGCTTTCGTGGAATATAACACCAGATGCACATGGGGATGATGGGATTCGTTATGAAATGCCGCATACCATTTCAGGTTCCTGCTGTCAATCTTGTAGTTCTCGCAAAGCAATTCCACCCTGCTGCGGAGCAATGCCTGCCACTGTGCAGCGCTGTCGTAGCCAAGCCGCTGCGCGTCCTCCCGCCGCAGGCTGATGACATTTGTCCATACAACCCCTTTATGGTTTGCCACCTCCTCTGTGACACGGGACAGTATAATGGGTTCTCCCTCATTGGAAAATAAACCGTGGGTTCCTGTTTTTTCAACGCCCGGTCTGTTTGCAAGATAATCCACGTAATTTTTCTTTTTGGCAATGATGTCAAGATAATTTTCCAGTGCCTGTGTGATAAACTCAGAAGCATTTTCTCTTGTTGGCCTCTGTAGATAATCGTAGTATTCATGCATCTGCTTTGCATCAGGAATTTTGGTTACGATCTCCTGTATTCGTTCTTTCTGGCTCGCAGTTGATGACAGGTGCATGGTTGTATTAATTGACTTCTCGACACCGTCACGGGTTCCTATGTAGGTCACGAAGTTTTCAAGATGAGTGGGCGGGGCATTTTTTAAGTAATTGCATCGCAAAATTAGTTTTGGCATGATAACCCTTTCTTTATCTTATTTTTTTATATCCTCAATGCTTTTGAATCTGGCTGCTGTCCGTCATGCGCTTTCCACTGGCATTCCATGAGCTGCATATTTGAAAATACAGCTTGAAAAGAAGAATTTTCCGGGGAACACGCATAAATTCCAAACTGTATTCTGCCGCCTCCCTGATTCATATGGCAGATGCGCATCTGTTGAAATACAATTCCGTCTGTTGAACATTCAATACAATAATCGTCCTTCCTCCGGCTGAACCGGTACCACATTGATTTTACAGAAGCATCAATAACTGTTGTTGCCCAATCGGAATATCCATCATTGGTTACTACACTTCCAAGATGCTGGTATTTGTCATTTTCATACTCAACAGAAGCTTTTAACCAGTTCTCACTATCCAGATACATGACAATGCCGCACTGGTCAAACCTGTGGTGGCTTTTTGCAAATTCTGTCCTGACTACAAAACTGAAATATTTTTCTTCTGTTTCCATCTGCAATACAGGGGCGTTATCATTTTGAAAATGATAATAGGTTCTCTGCCATAAGTCTGTATGCGGACTGGTAGTTATTTCGATTCTGTCATTCTCTATTTTGTATTCCTGCGGTTCCCTTGTCCATTTAAACTCTTTGATATCCATCAATGACGTCCTCCCAAATAAAATTTTATTTTTTACTGTGATAGTAAATTAGCAACATGCTTACTTTCATAGTAAATTAACTCGTTGTGCTAGTTAATTCTTTTTGTTACAATCAATATATTGTATAATTTATATATTTAAATACAACATATTGGTTCAATATAGTAAGTCTATGTTATATTACAAATCGTTGCCTGTTTGAGTCATAATGTAATGACAGCATTTGTTCTAAACCGTTGGATAACAGGACTAAATAGCTGTCGCAAATTCAATATATAGTATTTCAATGTGATACAAGTGCAATATATTGATTCAACTTTTGGAATTTAACTAGCACAACAGGTTAAATTATAGCATATGCATAACTGCTTCACAATGTCATACACTGTTCTGTTCCTTCCAGCATCTTATATCATTTGGCAGTCTATCTCTGATGTCTGTAAAAAACTTTTCTGTGATCAACAGTCCGCCTTCTTTCTCTTTATGAATTTTGATACTGATATGCATCTTCAAATTTTACAGCACCATTGATTCGTTTTACTTCCTCCGCACACTTTGCCTGTAATTTCCGCAGGGTTTCCTCATCTACTTCATGTCCGTATGCAGTAACATGGGACAGCTTGGAGACCTCGACTGCCAGCTTATACATTGCCCGCGCCATGCGATTCTCGCTGTCTTTGACAGTCGCATGCATGACAGACGAAATGGTGGACAGCATATAATTCTCGATTTTTTCTGAAGTCAGATATCCAATATAAAATTTCAGCGCCTGATTGAGAAACTCATTCCTTGACCTGACATCTGCCTGTTGCAGCAGCCTATCAACCTGAAACAGTAATTCTTCCTCAATATAAAATGCTTTTCTGACTTTTCCATTTTCTTCACTCATAATCACCCCACATCATCTGCTGTTCTTCTGTCTGCTCCCGTACTGCCGCCTCCTGAATCAGCTCCCGGAAAATCCTCTCGTTTGTCTGATGGAATGATACGCTGACTTTTCCCATCTGTCTTGACAGGGATTCATTTCTGAATGCCGCCCCGTTATAGCTGTCTGTCGAATCAGCTCGGAGCAGAACAACATCTGTCAGATCATTTAGTTCTTCATACTTGTCGTTAAAATGAAATGCGACCGTATCCTGCTCCAAGTCTACCGCAATCGCAAATGGAGCTTCCCTTTCCATATCTTCTGCAAGTTCCTTCGTAATTTCTGTAAACAGAATTTTATCCTTCAATGCATCTGGAAAAAAATATGTCCCCTTCATCTGTGCCAGCAATGGTGCAGCACAGATATCCTGTTTTCCTGTTCTTGGTCGTCGTAATGCGTCTTTCAATCCGCTTAGATAATCAGCCGCCTCAAATGGATAACTAAAACCCCCAGCATATTTTGAGTAAAAGTAAAAATCTTTTCCGTTTTCATGTACTGTATAAACTGCCCTTGTATCCATAACAAAATCAGCCTCCTTTCATTTTTTCGCATATCTGATATCGCATCTGCCATTTGCCTGTTCTCTCCTGCCTCCAAAATTCCTGTATATCATCCCAAACTTCGTCACTCCTGCGAAATGGCATAAATACTACTTTACTTTTTCCCTCTAAATCCCCAAATCATATTCAAGTTGGCATAACATTTTTAAATTCTTAGAAAAAGTTATGCCATTCTAAAAACTGCCCGCCGGCCCTGCCGGTGGGTGTTTCACGGTTTATGCCGCCCTAAAGCGGCATAAACCCTTTAACCTGCACCATTTTCGACCCTATTTTTTATCCATATATTTCTGTCATATCCAGCCTGCTAACTCAGGTCATTCTGTCATAATCCGAAGGATTTCGCTTTACACGCTCCAAATCGCCCCGGACAGGACAAAACTACTGCCAGCCGGTCATCTTATCCACTTTTTTCAAACAAGGGCACACAGCGCCACACGCGCAGTTACAGGGTAATTGATGCCGGTTATCACCCCCGTCGGAAAGTGATCAGTGTCATTCTGGGTATACACACCATAAAATCATTGCGGCTCTCTTTCTCATAAGGTGCCTTCCCCGGCTCAATCTTTAATACTCTGACGGGCTGCCACTCCATATACCTGTCGCACTTTCCATATATTATTCGTCCGATGCGGTCTGCTTATCTGCACTGTTCTTCGCGGAAGGCCTGTTTGCCTTCTGGATGACAGGCGGTACATTTTCCCTGCTTTCAATGTATTCCCTGACTGCCTGCGGCACATATTTCTCATACAGTCTTCCTAAAACTTCATTCAGCTCCGCCTCAAGATCAGCATCCTTTTTTTGCATATACTGCCTGACTGCATT
>CAMWXA010000187.1 GCA_947178035.1 uncultured Lachnospiraceae bacterium
GTATCCCGCCATCCTGAGGAATACTCAGAGGAACAGATGTATGCTCTCGACCGCCTATGCATCAAACGCATGATCAAACCTGGCCATATCACGACAGAAGGCTTCGGTATCCACAATCTACCCGACGAAGGCGGCTATATCATGTGCCCCAATCACCAAGGAAAATATGACGCGCTCGGTATTATGCTCACCCATGACAAACCCTGCTCTGTCGTCATGGATATCGATAAATCCAACATTCCTCTGGTAAAGCAGTTTATCAATTTAGTTCGCGGCAAGCGAATGGATAGAACAGACGCCAGACAATCCATTAAAGTTATTCGTGAGATGGCTGACGAGGCAAAACAGGGGCGCAAATTTATCATTTTTCCAGAAGGCGGATACCACCACAACGGCAACTCCACCACCGAGTTCAAACCAGGTGCTTTCAAGAGCGCCGTATGGTCCAAAGTTCCAATTGTACCAGTTGTCCTGATTGACTCTTACCGCGTGTTTGAAGAGCGGACACTAAAGCCGATCAAGACTTTTGTCTATTATCTGAAACCACTTTATTATGATGATTACAAAGATATGTCTACGATTGAGATTGCTCAGACCGTACAGCGGCGTATCCAAGAAATTCTGAATCGTTACCTCGCCGGCGCCACACCGGCTTCCTTGGAGGAATGAGGTCACATCTCAAACGCTTTTTTGATGCTGTCATAATGGAGGAAGATACCCTGTGCGGCAAACTCTTTGATCTCATCAATGGATGCGAGCATATAGCCGTCAGTCTCCTCCTCCTGCAGGCGGATGTCCGACTCATCAAAATCAGCAACAAAACGATAGATGTCCACAAAATAATTGTCTCCCTCTCCAGGGTTTTCTCTTCTATAACTAAAGAGATACCCGCCATCCCAGCCAGACACATCAAGACCGGTCTCCTCCTTGATTTCCCTAAAAACAGCGTCCTCGGAGTCCTCTCCGGCCTGCGCTGCACCGCCTGGCACTTCCCACCATCCAGGCGCCCATGCCTTTGTCATAACCCGCTTAGTGATAAGAAAACGGCCATCTGGACGTGCTACCACACCGAGCACTGTCAGGTGATACTCTCCGTCCTTTAAGCACCAATCATTTTTTTTCATGGTTCTCCCTGTGCGTTTCTTATCAGTATCATAAATATCCCACATTTCCATAGCAGTTATACTCCTCCATCCCTATATAATACGTAGCACTGCTCACTCATTTTTTGCCTGACACTCCGCACACACACCCATCAGCACAGAACCAGAACACTCCAGTGTAAACTTGTGATGATCGTACAAATGTTTCGTTATTTCCTCCATAAAATCGCACTCCAAATGAAGGATTTTCCCGCAAGTCCTGCATTGCATATGAATGTGCTCATGACAGTGTGCATGGGGCTTGACACACTGATAGCGGCAGCACTCATCCTCCGCCGTTTTGTATTTCAGGATCACTCCATTCTCTGTGAGTCTGTCCAGATTGCGGTAGATTGTTGTCAGGTTGACTGGTATGCCGTTTTCCTGCATATATGCATTGACATCATAGGCACTAAAGCTATGCTCCCGATGCATGTCCAAATAGGTCATAATCGCATCCTTGTTCTTCGTGCGATACTTTTTTTGCTGCTCCTTCTGCATACTCTCTACACCCCTTTTCGCGTTATGTCTTGCTGTCATGCTTTTGCTTACACCGTTTTCCGCTGACGTTCACAAAGTCTGTCCAAAAATTCACAGTAGCTTTTCACCGCCGTGACAAGCAGCACCAGTGTATTGTAAATACACTCCGGTTCAAAAATTGCCTTGAGTTCATCCTCAATATCAGAAAAATCAATGTCAAGACTGTCCAGAACCGTTCCACATGCCTTGGAAAAACGCGGAAGCCGCTTGATCTGCTCTGTCGCCTGCACCTGGCATATGGCATCTGTCAAATTGCTCTTCCATTTATTGAAAGAGATGTCCTCGAGTCCGGCACAAATCACAGCTTCCATCGCCTCCTGCAGGCTCTGGAACTGCATCGCATCGCCGTCTGCCCCACTTTCCATTATCGCTGTATATCTTGTATACACAGCTGCCATCTGATCTCCTTCACGGTATAAAAGTGTCCTCGCCACAAGTACTTTCTCCTGGCGCGCCTTCTCTTCCTCGTCAGAAATCTGTGATATCATCTTTCTCTTTTCCTGGCAGTAATCATCAAATCTGTTGACCGCCTCTAATTCATGATCCATATGTACCGATATCCTTTCTAAAAACTATGACAAACTATCTCTCCATGCCTTCGTCAGCCTGTCGAGAGACCATGCCGCATTCGCAGGGCTTGTGGACGGAAGCTTTACAAGCCTGGGCTTATCCTCATGGACATACTGCCTGCAATACTTTACAAACAGCTCATAGGCTTTTCCGCCATTTAAAAATATTGTGTCGATATCTGCACAATTCAATATGACACGCATATCATTCTCCTTGACATTTTTGATACTGTTGTCCGATGAACCTATAATATCACAGGAGGCTATCACATCCCACAGCGCTGCATGATTTCGCAGCAGCAAGCCTCTCTTATCCTCGATCGTCTTGGGCTCGGTCTCCGCAAATACAGCGGAGATCACTTTCCAGAAACGATTCTGCGGATGTCCATAGTAAAACTGCTGCTCCCGGGATTTCACGGATGGCATGGAACCCAAGATCAATATTTTAGAATTTTGGTCATACACGGGACCAAAGGTATGGGTCACATGTTCGTACCCTGGCTGGTCTTCTGTCTCTTTTTTCCTCATTTATCAGTTCCTCTGTATTCATTCCACTCTGTTATCGCATTCAAATACTGCCTGCGCTGCTTCCAGTCCGGCATCATTTTTGTCATAAGCGCATGAAATGCTTTGGAGTGATCCGGATGAATAAAATGGCAGAATTCATGCATCACCACATACTCAATACAGAAGCGCGGCGTCTCAATCAGCCTGCTATTCAGGGTGACAATCCCTTTATATGGCTGGCAGGAACCCCATCTTGAGGTCATGCGCCGCACTTTAATCACAGGATATGCAACCCTATATTGCAAAAACTGTTTATGAACCTGATGACATATATTCTCGTACACCTCATACTGATACGCTTTGAGCCACTTTTCGTACATCAGCTCCTTGTGACGTGTATCATCTGGTTTCTTCACATGAAAATATATCGATCCGTCATCAAGATATATGCGCTCTGTCCCACTAATTACCACTTTCACCTCATACCGTTTTCCCAAAAGTATCAGATGCTCCCCCTCCACGTACTGCATGGCTGTCAGTGGCTCTTTCCCGCACTGCCTGCGGCTGTTCTCCGCCGCCTGCCTGACTGCTGCAAGGATCAACGCCTGCTTCTGGCGCATAAATCCTTCTATATAATCGACTGGAACGCGCCGGGAAGCTGAAACCTTCACATTTCCCGAAGCATCAATCCGCAGATTGACATTCTTCACAGATTTTCTCGTGAGCTCATATCTGATTTCCATATCTTCTAAAATAATGACACGCATCTCACTGCTGTATATCCTTGCCGCCATGTGCATCCACCTTCTATCTTTGCCTCTGCTGCGTATGCATAAAGCGTTCCGTTTCATAGCGGAACGCTTTTCGTTTACCTACATTATCTTCTCTATTTGATGTTTAATCGAATTTCCACTGATCTTTTTTATGTAATCAATCAATTTCTCAGAAACCAAAACTACTTTTTCTGTTGTTTTATCACATTCATTCACAACTCTACGGAAGTTTGTTATATTTTCTGTTGCAATTTCCGCACTCTCTGCATTCTCTTTTGCAGATTCTGCCAGATTCGTGACTTCGTTTTCAATCACTTCTTTATGCGAATTTAACCCTTTTATCTCACCGCCAATTCCCTGTACAGAAGCATGGACTTTACCAATTTCCCTGTTCAATGAGCCAAAAATTGATTCGGTATCCTGAATTTTCTTGTTCTGCTCCAGAAATGCTTCTGATACCTCTTTTGTAATTTTGACGCTCACATCAGAATTGTCAATCAGATCAGATACTACCTTGCCAATCTGTTCTGTCGAAGCCCTTGACTGATCTGCCAGTGCACGTATTTCCTCCGCCACAACAGCAAATCCCTTTCCGTGCTCCCCAGCTCTCGCCGCCTCAATGCTTGCATTCAAAGCCAATAGATTTGTCTGGCTGCTAATACCTGCTATAATCTCTGTTGCAGTGCGTATCTGCTGTGCAGATCGATTTGTCAAATCAGTCTGCTGTCTCACATTCTCGATAGCCTGACTGCTCTTCTCACTGATTAACACCAATTCTTCCATAATCTTTCCCACAGAATCATTATAATCCTGCATCAACTGTGCACTCTGTGTAAGCTGGTCGATATTTTCTGAAATATGATCAATAGAAAAACTGATTGCATCTATTTTGTTCTTCATATCTGAAATCTGGTCTGCTTGTGTAATTGTGTTTGTCGTAATTGTCCCTACTTCATTGCCCGTCTGTTCCACAGATTCTGTCATGTGGGAAAAAATTGATTTAAACTCCTCTGACACGGTATCCAGTTCTTCCGAAGCATTCTTAATACCACTAATAACCTGCGCCACAGAAGAAATCATCTGCTGTATCCGGCGAACGATTTCACCGATTTCATCATCTCTCTGTGCCAGCTTTTTCTCCTTTTCTGACATCGCACTGTTCGACATGTCACTCATACCATAGACAATCTGATAGATTTTTCTAAAAATATACCCTATTACTCCACATACAGAACCCAAAACCACCACCATGCTCACAGCCATGAGAATCATTGCCGTCAGACTCTTAATTACGCCATTTTCCAACAGATTCAAAACAATAATCTGCCACACGATAATAGCGATTATAATAACAGCCACATAAAAAATGAGTTTGTTCCTCAGCACATTCTTTTTTGAATCATTCATATTGTATCCCTCCGTATTCATACTACAACCAAGTTGCAGCTGTTTTGTTTTAATTATACCATATTTTTGATTAATTGTATATGCTGTTTTTCGTATTTTCAATATGTAATATAATCACAGTTACAATTCACACCCACGCCAGCTTTAATCAGCTTATACGTTATTGAGGTGTGAATTATAACAGATTTTGCACACAAAATGCTAAAGGGCAAGCATTTTGGCGCATGATTTCCACTACTTTGGCGTGGGTGTGAAAAGTAACTACTCACATAACATCAGGCTGTACACTATAAAAACACCACCCCTGAGGATGGCGTTTTTATCACATGATACTTATTTTCTTTTAGATATTCTCATGGAATGTTCTGGATATAACATCGGCCTGCTGTTCCGGTGTCAGTTTGATAAAGTTTACAGCATATCCTGAAACTCTGATCGTGAGCTGCGGATAATTCTCCGGATGCTTCTGTGCATCTAACAGAGTATCCCTGTTGAGAACGTTTACGTTGAGATGATGGCCGCCTTTTGTTGCGTATCCATCTAAAAGATTTACTAAGTTACTTACCTGTGCGTTATCTGCCATGATAATTCCTCCTTTTATAAAATGAACCTAATTGTTTTTTGTATTGTGTATTGTGTTTTTTGTAATTTTAGTATATTTTATTCTTGGAGAAATTTCTGTAACAATTGTTACAGTTTTTAAAGTTTTTGTGTATTTTTCTTAAAACAATGTTATCAATGTAACATTTCTGATCTTCAACATTCTCAATACAGAATTTCTAATGCATCACGGTTCAAAATTTTAATCGTGTTCTTGTCCGCCTCAATCAGCTGCTCCTGCTGCATTTTCATCAGTTCTCTTGACAGCGATGGTCTGGTAGTGCCAAGATAGTCCGCCAGTTCCTCTCTGTTCATTCTGAGCTTTATGACGTCAGACCTAGTATCCGCAGTCTGTTCCAACAGCCACAATGCTATTCGCTCACGCAGCGTCGTTCCCGACAATAGATGCAGCTTCCTGGTCATGGTGAAATTTTTCTCCGACTGTATCTCCAGCATATTCCTGGTGATCATACGATGATGTTCACAGGCATTGCTGCAAAAACAGTAAAAAAATTCCCAGGGTATCTCAAGCACGCTCACCTTTCCCTGCGTGATGGCATCATACCAGTATGTCTTCGTATCCGCAAACAGAAACATTTCCCCAAAGACATCACCCTGCCCGATCATAAATAGCACATCGCGTTTTCCCGATGCGAAGTCCTTTGAGATCATCACAGTTCCTTCCAACACGAGAAACAAATTTTTTGGCGTCTCACCCTGGCGGAACACATAGCTTCCGTCCTCGAAAGAACGCTCGACTGTCTTAGAACAGCGGAACATCTTCTCGATCTCTTCTCTGCTGATATCCCGAAACAGGTGAATCCTGTCACAGTCTTTAATCATCTCTACCATATCAAATCCCCTGCCACTGTGTGCAAAAAACGGAGAACGCTGCTCTTGCGTTCTCCGTGCATAAATCTTTAAAGTTTCTTACATCATACCGCCCATTCCAGGACCACCTGCTGGCATTGCCGGAGTTTCCTCTTTGATGTTCGCTACAACAGACTCTGTTGTGAGAAGTGTGCTCGCTACAGAACATGCATTCTGTAATGCACTTCTTGTAACTTTGACTGGATCAAGGATACCAGCCTCAACCATATCTACATACTCTTCCTTTGCAGCGTCAAATCCAACACCTGCTTCGGACTCTCTTACCTTATTGACGATAACGCTTCCCTCAAGACCTGCATTTGCAACGATAATGTGCAGTGGCGCATCCAGTGCCTTCAACACGATCTTAGCACCTGTCTTCTCGTCGCCGTCCAGTGTGTCAACAAGCTCTGCAACCTTCTTGGAAGCATGGATATACGCAGATCCGCCGCCTGCGATGATACCTTCCTCCACTGCTGCCCTTGTCGCATTGAGAGCGTCTTCCATGCGAAGCTTTGCTTCCTTCATCTCAGTCTCTGTCGCTGCACCAACACGGATTACTGCCACGCCGCCTGCAAGTTTTGCAAGTCTCTCCTGCAGCTTCTCCTTGTCAAAGTCAGATGTTGTCTCCTCAACCTGTTTCTTGATCTGTGAGATTCTGGCATCAATTGCTGCCTTGTCGCCCTCGCCGTCTACGATAATTGTATTCTCCTTCTGAACCTTTACAGACTTCGCACGTCCGCACTGTTCCAGCGTTGTCTCTTTGAGGTCAAGGCCAAGCTCCTCGCTGATTACCTGACCGCCTGTAAGGATCGCGATATCCTCAAGCATCGCCTTTCTTCTGTCGCCATATCCAGGAGCCTTTACAGCTACTACGTTAAATGTGCCGCGAAGCTTGTTGACAATCAAAGTCGTGAGTGCCTCTCCCTCAACATCCTCAGCGATAATCAAAAGCTTTGCTCCTGACTGTACTACCTGCTCCAATACTGGAAGAATTTCCTGAATATTGGATATCTTCTTGTCTGTGATTAAGATATACGGATTCTCCAGGTTTGCTTCCATCTTATCCATGTCTGTTGCCATGTAAGCTGAGATATATCCGCGGTCAAACTGCATACCTTCTACCAAGTCAAGCTCTGTCTGCATTGTCTTGGACTCTTCGATTGTGATAACGCCGTCTCCGGAAACTTTCTCCATAGCATCTGCTACCATATTTCCAACTTCCTCGTCGCCAGAAGATACTGTTGCGACTCTTGCGATATGCTGTTTTCCGTTTACCTTAGAACTCATCGCTGCGATCGCATCCACTGCGCAGTTTGTAGCTTTCTTCATACCTTTTCTCAAGATAATCGGATTTGCGCCTGCTGCCAGATTCTTCATTCCCTCGTTGATCATAGCCTGTGCGAGAACAGTTGCTGTCGTCGTACCGTCACCAGCCACATCGTTTGTCTTGGTAGCAACTTCTTTTACGAGCTGTGCGCCCATGTTCTCAAATGCATCTTCCAACTCGATTTCCTTTGCAATTGTGACACCGTCATTTGTGATCAGCGGTGCACCGAAAGACTTGTCAAGAACCACATTTCTTCCTTTGGGTCCCAGTGTCACGCTCACAGTATCAGCCAGCTTATTTACACCTGTCTCTAATGTCTTACGAGCCTCTGCTCCGTATTTAATTTCCTTTGCCATGATTGAATCATCCTCCAATTTTAAATATTATAATTAAATTTTAACCCCCGAAATTTCGGTATTAATAGCATAAAATTCCATGTAGACAACGCATTTTTGCATTCTCTTAATAACATAAATTTCCATGCAGAAAACGCATTTTTGCATTCTCTTAATAACATAAAATTCCATGCAGAGAACGCGCCCTTTGCTATCCATTAATAACATAAAATTCAATGCAGAGAAAGCGCCCTTTGCGTTCTCTTAATACTTTA
>CAMWXA010000188.1 GCA_947178035.1 uncultured Lachnospiraceae bacterium
ACCAGCTGGAAGCAGCAGAAGGGCTGTACTTTGCACAGGCGAGGAGATATGACACAGGTACAGGGCGGTTTGTGAGTGAGGACAGTGTCAGGGGCAGTGTCACGGCACCATTTACCCTGAACAGGTATACATACTGCTGGGGGAATCCGGTCAGGTTGGTGGATCTGGATGGCAGGGTTCCGGGGGAATGGGAGTATGGAGAAGCTACTGATTATGAAGGAGTTTATTATTTAAATGCGGAAAAGGGAGCATTTAATTTTGGTCATGCAGCGCTTTTGTTTGTCAGGGAAGATGGGAGTGGTACGTTTTATAGTTTTGCCGCATCTACAAATGAGGCGGCAAATATTATACTGGGTAATGATGTTCCGGGGTATTTATCAAAGGCCAATCTGGATGCGGCGGATGTGGAAGTTTTTTGGGGAGGTCTGGTAAATCTTATGAAGATGATTCTATAGTACCTGGAGCAGGGCAAATAGAAACGGATGGCATCGATGGTTCGTTTACGGATGGAGAAAGGACACCATATAGTAGGTATATACATACCTATCACAACAGAACAGGGAAAGGTGATGAGTTATTATGCGGAGTAGCTGAGGGATCAGAATGGAACAGGAACCTATAACCTGTATTCAAGAAATTGCGGGATGGTTGCGCAGGATATTTTAAGATACGGAGGAGTGAACTTTGCGGCAGGTTCTGAAGAAGGAAAGAATACAGATGAACAAATAGCCCTTGCAGAAGTAGCATTTTCACTGCTGGTATTACAGTCTGGACTACTTGCAGGACTGGTCGTGTCAAAGGCAATGATAAAAGATTATGCGGATCAGACAATGCCAAATGCGTCCTATAACCCGGGCTGGATGCTGACAAATATTTTCCTGTCAGTATATGGATGGAAGACTGGGGAAATAGAACAGGGTGAGGAACGAGGTGTTCATAAATGGCCAAAAAGAGCAAAAAAGCGGTGTATGTAGTAATTGCCATAGTAATTGTTTTGGTGGGGAGTATGGCTGTCCGCTTATTTATAGCAAACACATATAAAATGCAGCAGAATATTTATTTTACGGAGTATGACATGAATGATACGGCAATTTGGAAATACGACCCGCTCCGTGAAGAAGTTTCCGAAGTGGGAAAACTCAGTGGGAACTTCTATAAATGTGTGATCGATAGAGACGAAGCATATATTACAGGGCTGATTTACGATAAAGACGAACAAGTGACAAAACTTGTAAGGTATGAGCTGGCTACGGGGAGGGTCGAATTTCAGGAATTGGAAGCCTATATAAAAGATGCAACAGGTATGGTGGCAGGGGAAAAGATACTGATATATGACGGAGGGAATAAATTTCTTGTCAGTTATTATGATATCAAACAGGATCAAATGTGGCTGTTTTATGATTTTATTACAGGGCAGTATGATATCGTTAAGGGGGACACGCATGAAGTGGATCAGTTCCTGGGGGTGTACGATGGCACCCTCTGGTATACAACATATGCGGAAAGGGCGCTGTGCCGGTACGACCTGGAAACACGGGAAAAAACCAAGGTACTGGATTCTGTGCATGATGCATCGGTAAATAGTGCTGCCGGAATAATCGCTTATACAAAGAAGAATAACAGCAAAATGATCTATCTGTATGATATGAACAGCAGAAGAACGAAACATCTGGCCCTGATGAGATGGAATACCTATTATGCAAACTTGTACAGCGAATCACAATGGAGTAATGATGGCAGGCTGTTCTTTTATGTCACATCTTTTATAAAATTTTTTAATGCCGCTGATGATTCTTTTATGGTTTATGATTATAAAAGCGGAAAAAAGTTCTGTATCTTTAAAGTGAGGAACACCCTCCATCGGTTTGGGTACATAGCCTCTGAACAATAACTGCATAACCACCACGCCATCGTAAGGCCACCCGGCGTCAAGGCAATCCTTACCACCCAGCGCGGTAGAAATTTATATCCTTAAACCGGACAGAACAGATGTACTGAATTTCCTTGACAGATTAAGGAAACAGGCCATCTGTTTGGAAACGAGGATGCAGTATACCATTGACTTGGCCAGAAGTTACCATAACCTGCTGCAGAAGGAGGAAGACGGGAATATCCAGACCTGCATGTGGGACGAAAACGTAGCTGGAATGGCACAGCCCTTTGACTGCACGGGGTACCAGTCAGACCGGACAGCAGGGACTTATTTTGCACAGGCGGGGAGTACAAGGCTGAAATAGGGTGGTTTATGGCAGAGGATATTCATTGGAATGCAGACAACAGGATATATGGAGACAGAGTGAGTGTTTCCAATGAACCAGTCATCAGCGCCATGCGGCAGAGTTCAAATATATATGAGTATTGCATGAGCAATCCGATATATTGACCAGCGTGGAGCAGATGCAGGGGATACTTTTAAAAGTGCTGACAAGGACTACAGCGGTCTGGTGCCGGAACGGACCACATACAGGTACAACGCCGGTAGCCAGCTGGTTGCCCTGCTGGATACAGAAGGTGGGCAGACCTACGCTCTAGGGTCGCCTGACGATGATGAACAGGGGGAGGAACTGATGAAACCATTCATATTCAGTGCGGCTAACCAGATTACGGATGGTGGGCAGACCATAAGAGAAGTGGTTGAAAAGAAACAGGAGATATAGGCCTATGTATTGATGGGATTGTGGAATGAAAGAAAGGGTAGGAGATAGTATGAAACAAAGGAAAAAAAGGCGCAAGGGAACGCATTCTCCTGATGAGAGGGCAGTGATCGTCGAGGAGATTCGCAAATCCCAACTGGCTGCCTCGAATGAGTTTGAATTCAAGAAGCTCGTCAGACCGCAGGACAGGTTCCTGGACTGCTCCATGGAAGAAGAAAAGGAAAGCCTGACAGCTACCTATGACATCCAGAACGTGCTGCCATGGTCAGAGATCCGGCGGGAGAAGCGCGAGCTGATGTTTGCCGCCCTGACAGATGTGGGGAAACTGCAGAAAGCGGCGATGGTCTACCAGTTCACACTGGCGCCGGACAACCTGTATTATGACATTCAGGGCAGGGCATATGTAAAGGCGCGGGATGTCTATGGCGCTGACAGCAGTTATTCGCAGGAAGCGTTCTTAAGGGAGTACAAGTCGCTGATCGGGTGTACGCTGCTCAGAAAGTATAAATTTGAGGATTACGATAATGGCGGGCAGGATCTTCTTGCAGAGGACCGGTTTCTGGGCGGTATCATGGAATGTACGGATGTTGGACAGATCCTGGATAAATTACAGGAGGAGTATGTTTATTACAGTGAGATTCACAGGGAGCGCTTTATCGAAGTCTCCAAGGCGAAAAACAGGGGACTCCGAATCGCCCTGGGAATCTCTGGTGCAGCTGCAGCAGTGGGAGTGGCGCTCCTTGGATGGCTGCTGGTGTGGAAGCAGCCGTATGAGGAGGCTGTCATAGCTGCGAATGAAGCATTCTTGCAGTCGGATTACAGCGGCACGGTGGAGGCGATGGAGAACGTGGGCGTGGAGCGGATGAATGTTTACCAGAAATATATTCTGGCATTTTCCTGCGTCAGGTGCGAAAGCTTCAGCGACGCCAACATGCGCAATATTCTGAACACGATCTCTCTGAACGGGGACGAGAAGATCATGGAATACTGGATCTATATCAACCGCTTGGACACAGAGAAGGCGGCGGACATTGCCATGCAGGAATCCAGCAGCCAGCTCCTTTTCTATGCTTACCTGAAGGAGCAGGCAGTGGTGGAGGGCGATGCTTCCCTGTCAGGGCAGGAGAAGAATGAGCGTTTGTCAGCCATAGAGAATAAACTGAAACCACTAAAAGAAGAATTTACAACATTGACAGGGGAATAAAGAGATGGAATACATACTAAGGATGACTGACAGAGGCTATGAACAGATGCCGGTCAGGGAAAAGGGATATACGGCACAGGAATATGGAACCAACCGATGGGTTGAGACAGGCGACGGGGAGCAGGTATTGTTTATACCGGCTTCCCGGCGTTGTTTTGAGCACCAGGGAGCAGTTGTTGCTGCTGGAAGGGATGCGGACATCTGTATCCCGGATATGGGATATACTGTGTCCATGGAGCAGGGAAGGCTGACAGTATATGGAAAAGTTCCCGCGGACAGTCTGTTTTTGAACAGGATACAGTTAGATGGTTCCGGCAGCAGCGAGAGCTATCGGCTGTCAGCTGGTGATCAGGTTCTGATAGATGGCATACTGGTCATCTATCATGAGCGTTTCATAGAGGTCTGGTCAGATCCGGAGAGGGTGAGTGTCTCCTTGGCAGAGTGTGATCCCTGGCAGAAACCGTTTGAAGGTTTTCCGCATTTCACCCGTTCGCCCCGGCTGATCATGCATGCGCCGGACAAAAGGATAGAGATCAATAATCCGCCGGCGGCTGCATCCATGCCGAAAGGAAGTCTGGCACAGACCATCATACCACCAGTACTTATGCTGTGCCTTACGGTCGTGATGGCGATTATAATGAACAGGGGGATCTTTGTGCTTATGTCTGTCGCATCAACTGTGATGACGCTGATATTTTCCGTTTTTGGTTTTATCAAGAACAAAAAGGAATGCAGGGAAAAGAACCAGGCGCGTGAGGATCTGTACAGGCAGTATCTGTTGAAAAAGCGCAAAGAGTTAAATAAGCTGCACCAAGAGGAAGAAGATGCATGGCATTATAATTTCCCGGAGATCAGAGAGATCGAAAAGATGATACAGAGCGGGAGCAGCCGCATCTATGAACGCAGCGCCGAGGATGATGATTTTCTGGAGATATCGCTGGGAAAACGCAGGGAACAAGCGGCTTTTTCAGTCAGTTACCATGAGGATGAACTAAAGATGGAGAAGGATGAACTGGACAAAGAGGCGAAGCTGGTCGGGGAAAAATTTGCTTATATTGAAGACAAGGCAGTGACTGTAAACCTGCGGAATGCACACCTTGGACTGGTCGGGGAGAAGGAGGTCATTCTCGAACAGTTAAAGCTGATCGTGGCACAGCTGACATTCCAGCAGAGCTATCACGACCTGCAGATCATACTGATTCATAACAAAAAATATGGTGAAGAGTTTCACTGGATGCGGTGGTATCCCCATCTGAGGGTCAAGAGCCTGAACATGTCCGGCGATATTGATTCTGAGCAGATGCGTGACCAGGTGCTCGGAAGTCTGGTCCAGATTCTGAAAGACAGGAAATTGAAGGTGGAGGAGAGCAGCAAGCAGTCCCAGTTCTTGCCGCATTTTGTATTTATCATCGATGAACCGAAGTTGATCATGGACCACTCGGTCATGGAGTACCTGAACGGACCGGGCAGGGAGTTTGGATTTTCTGTGGTCTATACCAGTTATCTAAGAGGGAATCTTCCAGAGATCATCGGGACGATTGTAGAAATACATGATTCGGAGGAGGCAACGCTTCTGCTGGACGAAAATAGAGTGGTAAATAGAAAATTCCGGCTGAACCATGTAGGCACGTGTGACCTGGAATGGATGGCAAGGAACCTGGGTGCACTGATCCATGACCAGGGTGTCACTTCCAGGATACCAGAGAGCATTACTTTTTTTGATATGTACGGTGTAAAGGTTCCATCCGGGTTCCAGTCGGAGATCAGATGGGCCAAGAACCAGTCCCATAAGTCCCTTGCTGTTCCTCTGGGTGTAAGGGCGGAGAACGACATCGTCTACCTGAACCTGCATGAGAAAGCGCATGGTCCCCACGGACTTGTTGCAGGAACGACAGGTTCCGGCAAATCGGAGATTATACAATCGTATATTCTGTCTCTGGCGGTCAATTTTCATCCTTATGAAGTGGGGTTTCTGCTGATTGACTATAAAGGCGGGGGGATGGCAGGCTTGTTCCGGGATCTGCCCCACCTGCTGGGAACGATCACAAACCTGGACGGGAGTGAGAGCCAGAGGGCGATGGCGTCAATCAAGAGCGAGCTCGCGAGGCGCCAGCGCATCTTCGGACAGCATAATGTGAACCATATCAATGCTTATAATAAGCTGTATAAGAATGGCGAGGTGGAGGAGCCGATCCCACACCTGTTCCTGATCAGTGATGAGTTTGCCGAACTGAAGAAGGAGCAGCCTGAATTTATGGCAGAGCTTGTCTCTACCGCAAGAATCGGGCGCAGTCTCGGCATCCATCTAATTCTTGCCACGCAGAAGCCCACCGGCGTAGTGGATGACCAGATTTGGACAAACTCAAAATTCAAACTCGCGCTGAAAGTCCAGAATGAGAGCGACAGCCGGGAGATAATCAAGACGCCGGATGCGGCATTCATCACGCAGGCGGGGCGCGCCTATCTCCAGGTGGGAAACAATGAGATCTATGAACTGTTCCAGTCTGCATGGAGTGGTGCGGAGTTTGGGGAGGAAGGCGCTGGGAAGGCAAAGGACAACCGGGTGTATCTGCTCAATGACCTCGGACAGGGGGAGCTGCTGAACGAGGACTTGAGCAGTGACACGGATGAGGGGGGCATCAAGGCGACCCAGCTTGATGTTACCATCGCGTATCTTAAGGAACTCTTTGAAAGTGAGGGCGTAGAAAAAGTCAGAAGACCATGGCTTCCGTCCCTTGGGCAGTTATTGGTAAGTCCGTTAAGCGGTCTTGCGGAGACGGAGGAATGGAAACATGTTGCCCCATACGACAAGATGGCTGCCGGCCGTCTTGTCATTCCCATAGGCATGATCGATATTCCGGAGGAGCAGGCACAGCGGGAGTATATGGTGAATCTGGTAAAGGAAGGGAATATTGTGTTCATGTCTTCCGCAGGATATGGGAAGACAGTGTTCCTGATGACATCCGTAATCAGCCTGGCACTGCAGAACCAGGTCGAGGACTTGAACTTCTATATCCTTGACTTGGGCAACAGCGCACTGATACCGCTGAACGCCCTGCCCCATACAGCGGATTATATCCTGTATGATGACATAGAGAAAATCGGGAAGTTCATCAATATCATACAAGATGAGGTCACGCTCAGGAAGAAGCTGTTTGCAGAAAAGATGGTGCAGAATTTCACGGTATATAATCAGACGAGTGAGACGCGCCTGAAGGCGGTCGTCATCATCGTTGACAATTTTGACGTGGTGCGGGAGCTTGGGGCAGATGTGGAAGAATTTTTTACCAGGCTGTCAAGGGATGGGGCAGGCCTGGGAATCTTCCTGATTATCACAGCCACAAGGGTAAACGGTGTCAAATATTCGATACTGAACAATTTTAAGATCAAGATAGCGGGGTACCTCTTTGACCGCACGGAGGCGAGCGCGCTGGTTGGTAAGAGCGACTATGACCTCCCGGAGATCCGGGGCAGGGCGCTCGTAAAGACAGTCAATGTGAATATCATGCAGGTCTATGCCATGGTAAACTTTGAGAATGATATCGAATATAATGATAGGCTGAAAAAGCTCATCCAGCGGATATCGGATAAGTATCCGGACAGACGGGCGCCCAGGATACCGGTACTCCCAGAGCAGTTCCTGTATGAGATGTTTCCGGATTTTGCAGATGGTGCAGAACCATTTGACATGGCAGTGGGACTTGAAGTAGAATCTGTCACCAAAGCAGGATTTACGCGTATGCAGTCGCCATTTGTCATTATTGGCGAGACTGGGAAAGGCAAAACAAATATGATGAAAGTCTTGCTGAATCAGCTCCCGGGAAATGGGACGGCATATCTGTTCGATTCATCAACCATGGGTCTGTATTCCTACCAGGACAGGGACAGTATCATCTATGTACAGGACGAAGAGGAGTTTGAGGATTTTATCGACCATATGAAAGAGCTATGCGGAAAAAGAAAAAACAAATGCAGGCAGGAACTGGCAAAAGACAGTACAATGACACCACAGGAGTACTATCAGAAAGAGGAGCCCGCCTATATTATGATCGATGACATGGATAAATTCCTGGTGTCCGGAAATGCATTTATGGATGAACTGTACAGTATCATGACAGATGCGGCCGAATGTGGTGTTGGCATCATCATCACAGTACATTCAGCGAAGCTCAAGACCTTTGATTCCCTGTCAAAATGGGTGAAGGCGGCATCACATGGACTGGTGCTGAGTCCACAAGGAACCCTGAACATCTTCCCGGTTCGGTCGCAGCGTGAGTATCCGCAGATGGGGCAGGGGCTGCTATTCCATAATGGGGAATATATTACCTTGCAGCTGCCAGAGTGCAGGTAGGAGGAATGAAAATCTGAATTAGAGAGGAGAATGATAAAAAATGGGAAATTATAATGTATCATTAGAACGTGACCGCGCATTTGACATGGACAGTCTGAATGAACTCCTGACGCGCGGCAGGGAGA
>CAMWXA010000189.1 GCA_947178035.1 uncultured Lachnospiraceae bacterium
GTTTCGCATTTCAGATATCCTGCCTATCAGATATTAATATTGTTATTCATAATAATTGTGGTATGCGTTTTTCAGGATTAAGATAAAGTTGTCTGGCAGAATAATATCAAGAATGGGAGGAGACGGAAAATGAGAAAAGAATGTGTGATCAATATCAAAGACACATGGATTCAAAAGGTGCATGGGAATTGTTTTCACTATCCTGTGCCCGAGGGAACGAAAGGATTTTATTTTCAAGGATTCTGCAGGCGTAATGATAGCAGTATGGATTTTATGGGTTGGTATGGTCTGGTGATGATTGTGCAAAGCAGCAATGTGGAGCAGTTGGACTGCACGGTGACCGTCACGCTGTGTGAGGGGGAACCTCTCGTCAGGACAGTAGCCCTTTTGTTGGAAACGGGAAGGAACACTGTCGAGATTCCTTTTGTGGACTTTCCAGTGGAGACTGTGGCAGAGGACAGATGGCAGTTTGTGAGCAGCGTGGAGATTTCGTTTGCAAAAAAGAATATATCTGGTGAGAATAAATTGTCGCGAACAAATATTCTTAATAGCGCTAATGATGGGACCGTCAGGCTGGTAGGATTGTATGCAGTTCGAGCGAAAGGGATTCTGGTAGATATGCCAGTGAAAGGAAAGTCACGAAAAGCCGGGGAGAGTGTGCTGTACGAAGGAACGATATACAACTGTACAGACAAAGATATGGTTATAGAATTGCAGCAGGTCTTTGAGGGCTGGGAATCCATGCTGGCAGAGCTAGACTTTATATGTACCAATACAGACCAAGAAGCAGATTTAGGAATTGGTATGTATGCGAATGCGAACTCAGAAAGCCAGCGGAAACGGAAAACAGAAGCTTATGGTGCAATCAAATTTGCGATACGTCTGACTGTCCAAGACAATATGGTTTCGGGTGGGCATGAAAATACACGCATTCGAGTCACTGGAAGAAATGTATACGGTACTTTTTCCCAGGAGCTTGTGCTGAAAACATTGTGTGCGTTGCAACACCCCTATATCTATCATGACAGAGAAGGTTGGAAAAAAGTGATGGATAAAATAAAAGCATATTCGATCTATGAAATGTCTTATCGGGAGTATATCGAAACTGCGGAGCAATGGGAAGTACATGCCACTGCTGCTGGGAAGGATTACTGTTATGAAACATGCGAGGAGACAAACACCATGTCAGCGGCATATGCCTATGCCCTTACAGGGGATGAGAAATATGCCCGAAAGCTTGTTGCATTTTTCCGCAATTTCACGGATGAGGAGACAGGTTATCCGGCGCGGTTAAAGGGGTGCAGCCAGAGCTATGTGCAGGAGGGGCATTTTTTTCAGCATTTGGCGATCCCGTTTGATATAATCTATGATTCTGAGTGTCTTACTCAGGCCGACAGGGATGCGGTGGAAAAGACATTTCGCCTATACATGGAACAGCTCGATAAGCATATTCGCAGCGGTAAGATTTCGAACTGGCTCATCTCGGAGATTGTGGGGGCTTTTTACTGTGCGCTTGCCATACAGGATATGGATAGGACACTGCGTTTCCTGTTTGGAAGCGGCGGTTTGATCGAGCAGTTTCGTCACGGCGTATTCAATGATGGCTGGTGGCATGAGTGCTCGGTGGGATATAACACGTGGGTTTCTTCGATGATGATACACGCCGCACATGCCATGCTGCCGTTCGGATATAATTTGATATACACACATTTTCAGATTCCCTATAATAAGGAAGTGAGTGCCATCTATGCGGGCAATGTGCCGAAAATCCTGTCAGGTATGTACAATCAGAAATGGGGAGGAAATACGAAGAATTATGTCTGTATCAAGGATATGTTTGATGCAGTTCCTACATTTCTCGACTATAGGGGTGTGCTGTTTGGCATTGCGGACTCAGACGAGAAGAAGCTTTCGGGGGTGCATTTTGGTTCCACATATGATTTAGCGTATGCTTATTATCAGGATCCGCATTACATACCAGTTATAATGCAGAGTAGACCGGATCCGATTTTCGGAAATCCGGAACTGCTGGAGACAGTACAGGTGATGGTTGATAAAAATGTTAATAATGCAAATCCATCGGAAAGGATACAACTGACTAAAACGAAATCAAATAGGCAGGAATGTTTACTAGGCACAGACGGCAGTGAACAATACTGCCACAACGCGTATTCGGACAATATCGGTATCGTGATGCTGCGGAGCCGGAAAGAAGGCAGACGGCCGCGGGAACAGATACAGGCAGTGCTACGGTATGGTTCTCATGGTGGTGCACACGGGCATTTTGATGTGACAAATTTGCTGTCTGTCATACGGTACGGCAGGAGCTTTTACAACCCAGAGAACTGCTGGTGGGGGTATGCACATTTTATGTACAAATTCTATGTACAGTGTTCACTTACCAAAAATATGGTCGTGGTGGATGACAAAATGCAGATTCCGGCGGATTCCAGACGCATTGTGTTCCATGAGGAGAATGCGTGTATTTGTGAAGGGGAAAGTACGGATGGCAGGGAGCGTCTGCAGGCAGCAGGTGTTGAGATTCGGACCCAATGGGCGTATCCGCCGTATGGCGGCATGGTCTATTATCAGGACGGGCAGACCAATACGAAAGAAGAATTGCGCAAACGCTGTCAGATGAACTATTGCTATCTGCCGATTGTTGAGGGGGAGGGCAGCCCAGTTTATGGGGAGATGAGCGGCTATACAGAGGAGATTCTGCAGAGGCGTGTAATGGTCGTGACAGATGACTATATTGTGTTATTTGATTATCTGCAGGGCAATGATGAGCATATATTTGACAGTCTGATGCAGATCAAAGGATTTCAGGGAATCACTGGAAATTCTGTTGTGTGTGAAAGGCATACAGAGCAGTTTGACGCCAATCCAGTGTCGGATGCGCAATTTATCACGGATTGTAATTGGTATTGCGCGGATGGTGTGACAAAGGCGCATTTTGAGACGCTTTTCACGGAAGAGGACGCAGGTGAGCAACAGCGCTGTGACCGTTCAAACTATAATGAACCAGGATTGTTAAAGCTGGATGTGTACACCGCATGGCCACCGCGGACTGAGCAGATTGTGGGGAGAGTAGCAATCTATGATGGGTGGGCGGCAGATGGCACTGGCTACACGATTCCTCTTGCGTACCGCGTGGAAGGAGACGGTGATGTGCTTGCGAAAGGCGCTTTTGACGGATGGATACTTGGACGTGGCGCAATTGATGTGGATTTGAAAGTCGTGCGGGAGCTCTCATTGGTGTTGAAGCAGAATGATATTAGCAGCGAAAACAGAGATTCTGTCCGTACACCACAAGGGTGTTTCTGGGGTGAGGCAATTATAATATTTAAAGATGGAACAAGCGTCGATATTGGTGCCTGGATTCGGGAAAATGCAGATAATACGAAAAGTACAGATTGTAAGAAAAATGTAAATAATATAAACGTAACATTTGAGAACATTGACATGGGCTGTGGTATCGGCAGGGATTATAAAAACGGTCGCGTGACAATCGTTGGAACACAATATGAAAATGCGATTCCGGCAAGCACCATCGACCACAACAAGGAGGGCATAATTCATATTTCACTGGAGGATATTCCCGCAGGGCGTCTAAAGGGTGCAAGGCTTTACGCCTGCGTCGGTGTGGATGCCTTTGCGGGGGATGAATCCCAGAAGAGGAAAATGTACGCGGTAAGGGCAAAAGGCACAAAAGTAAGATTTGTTACCGTGGTTGAGCCGTATGAGAGCAGGGCAGAAGTGAGCAAAGTCATTGCTGTTAATGAGAATCAGGTTAAAGTCGTCTTAAAGGATGGTAGAGTGCAAACAGTCGGTATCTCAGATATGGAACATACGGATGGCAGCCAGATTCGCGTTTTCGCGCGCACTTCGAAATGTAATCATGAGGCCAATCGGTAAATATCGGGATTTTTATTAAGAGAAATGTCCGTCATAATAAATAGTGACAAATAAAATGTCTGCGCTTTATAGGGGTGTTACGTCTTGTGGTAGCCACTAAGCGTGGGAAGAAATGGAGGTTTTTATGGGTGCTGTGAAACAAAAGGGAAAAAGGCGAAAGGACTCAGGACTGATTGCGGGTATCAAATATGACATCAAACACAATCCGTATCTATGTCTACTGTGTGTACCAACCATCATATGGTTTGTGATTTTTGCCTACGCGCCGCTGGTCTATCTGCTGGTTGCGTTCAAGAAATATTCTGCCACAGCAGGCCTGTGGGGAAGTGAGTGGGTGGGGCTGAAGAATTTCGAGGCATTCTTCGGTTCGAACAGTTTTTACAATGTCACGTTTAACACAATATTTCTAAATGCGCTTTTTATCATTGCAACAATGTTCTTTTCGATCTTGATTGCAATCGCACTCTCGGAGATCAGTGGGAAATATTTCAAGAAAACCACACAGTCCATCGTGATCCTGCCGCATTTCATTTCGTGGACAGTCATTGCGATGCTGTGCGAGGCGTTGTTAAAGACAAACAACGGGTTTGTCAACAACATTCTCGTGACGCTTGGTTTTGAGCGCATCAATTTTTATCAGAATGCGGATGTGTGGCCGGCACTGCTGACGATTCTGCGCATATGGCAGGGAGCGGGTTATGGCTCAATCGTCTATCTTGCAGCCATCACCGGATTTGATCAGGAAATGTATGAAGCGGCGCGTGTGGACGGTGCGACCAGGGGGCAGTGTATTCGATATCTGACACTGCCGCTTTTAAAAACAACGGCAATTATGCTCTTTATTATGAATATTGGTAAGATTTTCAATGGCGATTTCGGTATGATCTACAACCTAGTTGGGACAAATTCCATGTTGTATCGCACAACGGATGTCATCGATACGTACGTGTACAGAATGCTTGTGGAGTCCACAAATGTGGGACAGTCCTCCGCAGTGAGCCTGTGGCAGTCCATCATGGGCTTTATTACAGTAATGTTTGCAAACTGGGTGACGAAGAAGGCGGATCCAGATTCGGCAATGTTTTAAAGGAGGGATTTTACAATGGCAAAATCAAATGCAGACTTGGCTTTTGAAGCGAAGAGCAAGATTAAACAATCCACAGGGGATAAGGCACTGAATTTGTTTTTCGTAGTGTTTATCCTAGCGTTTGCAGTTGTGTGCATCACACCGTTTTTACTGGTAATCTCAGCGTCCTTCAGCGATGAAATGATGCTAAATAAGCTGGGATACTCCATTTTTCCAAGGCAGTTTTCGCTCGATGCATACAAGTTGGTCACGACGGCGGGGGATATTCCGCAGGCGTACGTCATCACAATTTTCACGACGGTCGTGGGCACTTTTCTGTCCATGTTCCTAACCTGCACAGTATCCTACGCGATGTCGGTAAAGAATTTCCGGTCCAGAACGGCGCTGGCGTTGTTTATCTATTTTACTATGCTTTTCAATGGAGGACTTGTATCGAACTATCTGTTGATTAAGAAATTTCTGCACATTGATAACAACATTCTCGTGCTGTTGCTTCCAAGCTTGTGTAATGCATGGAATATTCTGCTGATGCGGAACTTCTTCAATGGTCTGCCGGACTCGCTCGCAGAGTCGGCCAAGATTGATGGAGCGAACGATATGTTTATCTTATGGAAGATTATTCTGCCTATATCGAAGCCTGGGCTTGCGACAATCGGTCTGTTTTATGCGCTGAGTTATTGGAATGAGTGGTACAAGTGCCTGCTCTATATCGATACGTCGCACTCCAAGCTATATACGCTGCAGTACCTGATTCAGCGGATTCTCCGTCAGGTGAACTACGCAGCGAACCTGCCGAGCGAAGCTGCAGCGCTGCAGGGACAACTGCCTACATATTCGTTCCGAATGGCGACAATCGTGGTGACAATTGGCCCGATTATACTGCTTTATCCGTTCCTGCAGAAGTACTTTGTACAGGGTCTGACAGTGGGATCCGTGAAAGGGTGATGCAGAAAAGAAAAACTTCGAGAGCTTCAATGATCCCGAAGTTTTTCTTTCATTTGTGTTTATTCCGATACTGGTTTGGTGTCATGCCAGTGTGTTTTTTGAAGAAGGTAAAAAAGTAATTCTTAGTTGCAAATCCTAGTCTGTCACTGATTTCCTGGATGGACGTGTCGGTTTTTGCAAGCAGTTCATAGATGATTTCCAGCTTGCAGCCTGTGATGTAGGTCGATAGGGATTCTCCTGTGTTTTCCTTGTAAACATTTCGAAGGTAGTTGACTGACAGACCGACCTGCTCGGCAATCATGATGACTGATAGGTTGGCGTTGTATATATTGTCTGCCACAAGGCTCTGTACCTGACTGATGAGCGCATCCTTTGCGTGGCTGTGCAGCTTAATCTCTGAGAGCGCCTGGACATCTTTGTGACAGCGGATTTGGAACTGATCCTTGTATTCTGATAAGAGCCTTGGCTGGCTGATTAAGTCATTTTCGGTGTACAGTGTGCTTAGGCCGTTTGTGTGTTCAAAACGTTGGAGTGCATCGTCAAGGTGCGACAGGTGGCGGTGAATCTGGTCACATTCATAGGTACAAATGACATCAAAAAAGCGGTCGATTCCAGCTTTCAGCGCAGTGATGTCTGTATTTTTGACAGCAGCGGTAATCTCATTGTCTATTGCGAAAGGATAGGGCTGTTCGTCGATTGAGGGTATCTGCATTTCGTCGTAAAAAACAATGCTGTCTCTTGCGTGAAGCATTCCAGTGTCGAGGGCAGTTCGCGCTGTTTCGTAGGAGACTGAGATTGCATCGAGCGCGTCGGTGACGTTGCCGAATCCGACGGCAATCTGAAACTGTCCGCGTTGGCGAAATAATTCCTGCATTCGCCGGGCTGCTGCGAGAAAACATTTTCTGCACTGAGTGTCAAACTCTGCGAAGTTTGCGAGGAACAGGACGCGTGGGGTGATGGTTTCCACGCTGCGGATTGCGGCGGTTCCTTCCATAAGCTCCATTGTGACATTCTCAATTAAAAATTTAATCAGCGAAATATCACTTTCTGTATCAGGATCGGCCGGCATGTCCACATTGACCACAAAAACCATATAGTTTTCATATGCAAAGGAATTGTCAAGTGCCAGGAAATCCTCGCTTTTGGGCTGGCTGGAGGCGGACTGCTCCAGCAGAAGGCGCAGGAGCTTCTGCTCTTTCTGGTGCTCAAAGGTGCGATAAACCTGTTTTAACGATGTGTATTTTTCAACCAGATTTTGAAATACAGTCTCAATGAACTCAAAATCATTTTGGGAGCTGTAAACATTTTCGTCGGGCAGTAGTTCCACAATGCGCATGGTGTGCTTTAGGTGTCTGACTGGGCGGTAGAGTGCTATGCTCGCCAACAGTGACAGTATGGAGGTCACCAGGATGTAGACAATACTATAGCGGAAGGTTAGAGCAAACAGGTAACTCTTAGAGTAGGTCCTGCGTGGGGAGATGACAGAGATGTAGGTAATCCCCATCAGGGCATTTTTTCGATACATGACCGTCTGCGTGCCCGCTTCGGACTGCCATGTAAAGCTTCCGGTGTCGGTACGCTGTCGCATGATTTCCAGATATAAGGGATTGTTTGAAAAATCCTGCATGAAATAGTCATCTTGAGTGGCTGCCATAACAAAGTTGTTGTGATTGACAATGATTAAGTCCATGTTTTCACTGTTTCTAGACAAGGTTATCTGTGAAGCATACGTGTCATAATCGAGATTGATAACGAGGGCACCCCGGCTGTTTGTGTAAAAAATCAGTGAAAGTACACGCTGGGTCTGCGTGTGCTTTCCGTTGAAATAGCTTTCGCGAGGCTGGTAGAATATAGGACGTCTGCTGGGAACAAGAGTTTCAATATATTCCAGCAGATCCACATCATAGTAATCTTCAAGCGACATTCTGCGGGATTTGGTCAGCACAGTTCCTGTGGAGAAATTGATGAAGTCAAGCGAGGTGATCATGCTGTTGCTATTTTGTATCCGGTCATAGATATCCCTCGATGCGATGGAGGTTGGCAAGTCAAAAGTGTTGCTGTAAAGAAGTTTGTAGGTGGGGGCTTCATCCAGCATCTGGTATGCGTAATTGGCAATGTCGTGCAGGGATGATTCGTTGAAGGACATTGCCTGCTCAATATTCTGCCAACCAAAATTTAAGATGGTTCTGTTGTTGTCCTGTTGGATTTTGGACAGGAGCAAAACGGAAAAGATTAAGAAAGTAAAACAGGAAACAACGATATAGAACAGCAGAACTTGGCGAAAATAGGTCTTTTTGTGGAATTCCTGTAAGATGTTATGGACTATGTTTTTTAACGCTTTCATTTTCTATACAA
>CAMWXA010000190.1 GCA_947178035.1 uncultured Lachnospiraceae bacterium
TGAGAAATACATATTTAAGGCTTTTTGTAAACCCATTATGGAAAATTTTGTAAATTTTTGAGTTAGAGTATACTTTAAGCTTAAATCTAGAACTTAACTTAATGACATTGTCCGTGAACAGTAACAACTGTAACCTAAATGTCAATAAATCCGCTATTAAGTAGTTGACTTTTGCATAGGTATTTGATAAAATGTAAAAGCATGTTTAATGAAATGCGGATATGGCGGAATTGGCAGACGCGCCAGATTTAGGTTCTGGTGGGAGACCGTGCAGGTTCAAGTCCTGTTATCCGCAGTTGAAGAACGCTTAAAATAGGCGTTCTTTTTACTTTGTATTGCATTTCGTGCTGCATAGCTTGGAAAAATGGTCGTTGGATATGCTGTTCTGGGTGATTATATCGCCCATTTTGCCGCGCAAAATTTTCACGCCTGAATCATGTTCTCACGGAATGCGCAGTTCAGCGCATTTCTGACCCGTGAACAGTAATGAAAAGTGTCACCTTCGTGTGCTGCTTTTGCGCTGCCTCTTTACAAAATGACAGAGTGGATAGTATAATCATTTAGAAAAAAGAAAACGAGGAGAAATAAGTATGATGGATTTATCAGCAATTATGAAGTTTAAGGGAGCATGGGACACATTTACCAGAAATCATCCCAAATTTATGCCATTTATGCAGGCGGTAGGGCGTGAGGCAATTGCGGACGGCACAATTATCGAAGTGAAAGTGATAAGCCCGGAGGGCAAGGAATACAACACAAATATGAAGATTACGCAGAGTGACCTTGACCTGTTCGCACAATTAAAAGGGATGATGTGAATAAATATGCATTTGAAGTAAGGAACGAACGCACATATTTCTTGAATGACATAATTTCTTGTGATATAATGAATCGATTATGCAAAGGAACTGTCAATGGATGGTGTTAGAGCGGAAATCTTCCACGAATTGTGACGTACATCTGACGGAAAGCATTTTCAAACATGCTCTGGCTAAAGATTTGCTATACAGTTCCTGAGGAAAGTACAGGTGATTAGATTAGATGAAGGCATTTTTGATATTGGAGGACGGCACTGTATTTGAGGGAACTCAGATCGGTGCCGACAGGGAAATTATTAGTGAGATCGTATTTAACACTTCTATGGCAGGATATCTGGAAGTGCTCACAGATCCGTCCTATGCAGGGCAGGCTGTGTGCATGACGTATCCGCTGATCGGAAATTACGGCATCTGTAAGGATGACATGGAGTCTAAGAAGCCGTGGCCAGACGGGTTCATTGTCAGGGAATTATCCAGAAATTACAGCAATTTCAGAGCAGATTTTTCCATTCAGCAGTTTTTGCAGGAAAATAATGTGCCGGGCATTGCGGGGATTGACACTCGGGCGCTCACAAAGATTCTGCGCGAAAAAGGTACGATGAATGGCATGATTACGACGAACGAGAAGTATTGTCCTGACGATGTGATTCCCAGATTAAAAGCCTACACGACCGGTAAGGCAGTTGAAAGAGTTACCTGTAAGGAAAAATATGAGTTGAAGGGCTCCCGGGATTTGGCGGAAAACGGCGCTATTTCTGGCAGTGCGAAGTTCGTGGCAGCGGACTATGAAGCGGGAAAACGGGAGCAGAAACCTTCTCTTGTCAGGAAATTAAACGGTGCAGGCAGGCGGGTAGCACTTCTTGACCTTGGCACGAAAGATAATATTGCCCATTCACTCAGGAGCAGAGGCTGCGATGTCACTGTCTATCCGGCGACAACACCGGCATCGGAGATCATTGCGTCAAAGCCTGACGGCATTATGCTCTCGAACGGACCGGGAGATCCAAAAGAGTGCACAGACATCATAGCGGAAATCAAAAAACTGTACGATACAGACATTCCAATTTTTGCCATCTGCTTAGGTCATCAGCTCATGGCGCTTGCGACAGGGGCAGACACCTACAAGATGAAATACGGGCACCGGGGCGGCAATCACCCAGTAAAAGATCTCGCCACAGGGAGGGTGTATATCTCCTCTCAGAATCACGGTTATGTGGTCGACATGGAAAAGCTGGATTCCAGGGTTGCAACACCCGCATTTATCAATGTAAATGACGGGACAAACGAAGGGCTGAATTACACAGGAAAGAACATTTTTACAGTTCAGTTCCACCCGGAAGCGTGCTGCGGTCCGCAGGACTCCGGCTATTTGTTTGACCGGTTTATTGATATGATGAACGGTGTGAAGATGGAGGTGACGAGATAATGCCAAAGAATCCGAATGTGAAAAAAGTGATGGTGATTGGTTCCGGGCCGATCGTCATCGGACAGGCCGCTGAATTTGACTACGCAGGCACACAGGCGTGCCGCTCGCTGAAAGAGGAGGGCATTGAGGTTGTGCTGGTGAACTCCAATCCGGCGACGATCATGACAGACCGGGATATCGCGGATAAGGTCTATATCGAACCTCTGACGACAAAGGTGTTAGAGCAGATCATTGAGAGAGAGAAACCGGATTCCATTCTTCCGACGCTTGGCGGACAGGCAGGGCTGAATCTCGGTATGGAGCTCGAGGAGAGCGGATTTCTGGCTTCCCACAATGTGAAGCTTCTGGGCACGACGGCAGCCACGATCAGAAAGGCTGAGGACAGACAAGAGTTCAAGGATACCATGGAAAAGATCGGGGAACCCTGCGCGGCTTCCCTTGTCGTGGAAAATGTCGAGGATGGTGTGGCGTTTACAAACACCATCGGATATCCGGTGGTGCTCCGCCCGGCGTATACACTCGGCGGCAGCGGCGGCGGTATCGCCCACAATCAGCTGGAATTGGAAGAAATTCTTGAAAATGGCCTGCGTCTCTCGCGTGTGGGACAGGTGCTTGTCGAGCGCTGTATTGCAGGCTGGAAGGAAATTGAGTACGAGGTGATGCGCGACAGCGCCGGCAACTGCATCACGGTATGTAACATGGAGAATATCGATCCGGTCGGGGTACACACCGGTGACAGCATTGTCGTGGCACCCTCGCAGACTCTGAGTGACAAAGAGTACCAGATGCTGCGCACATCGGCGCTGAATATTATCTCGGAGTTGAATATCACAGGCGGCTGCAATGTGCAGTTTGCGCTGCATCCGACAAGTTTTGAGTACTGCGTGATAGAGGTGAATCCGCGTGTGAGCCGTTCTTCCGCGCTGGCGTCCAAGGCGACTGGTTATCCGATTGCGAAGGTTGCGGCAAAGATTGCGCTCGGCTACACACTGGACGAGATCAAAAATGCCATCACAGGCAAGACCTATGCAAGCTTTGAGCCGGCGCTGGATTACTGCGTTGTGAAGATGCCGCGTCTTCCGTTTGACAAGTTTATCACGGCGAAGCGGACGCTCACCACACAGATGAAGGCGACCGGTGAGGTCATGAGCATCTGCACGAATTTTGAGGGGGCACTGATGAAGGCAATCCGCTCGCTGGAGCAGCATGTGGACTGTCTCAGAAGCTATGATTTCTCCGCGCTTGACAGGGACGCTCTGCTGAGACGGCTGGAGAAGGTTGACGACCAGCGAATCTATGTGATTGCGGAGGCGCTCAGAAAAGGAATTGACTATGATACCATCTACGATATCACTAGGATTGACCGATGGTTTATCGACAAGATTGCCATTCTGGTGGAGATGGAGCATGCATTGGAGACGCAGCCGCTCACGCTGGAGCTGCTGAAGGAAGCAAAGCGGTTGGAATTTCCAGACAGTGTGATTGCGCGGCTTGCCGGTATCGCGGAGGCGGAAGTGAAGCAGATGCGCTATGCGGGCCATGTGACTGCGGCGTTTAAGATGGTAGATACCTGTGCGGCGGAGTTTGAGGCGAGCACACCTTACTATTACTCCTGCTATGACGGCGTCAACGAGGCTGTGGAGACAAACCCGCCCAAAAAGGTGCTGGTGCTTGGCTCAGGCCCAATCCGCATCGGACAGGGTATCGAATTTGATTACTGCTCTGTGCATGCGACATGGGCATTTTCAAAGGCTGGATACGAGACGATTATCATCAACAACAATCCCGAGACAGTGAGCACAGACTTTGATATTGCGGACAAGCTGTATTTTGAGCCGCTCACGCCGGAGGATGTGGAGAACATTGTCAATATTGAAAAGCCTGATGGAGCTGTTGTGCAGTTTGGCGGACAGACAGCGATCAAGCTCACAGAAAGCCTGATGAAAATGGGCGTTCCGATTCTGGGTACGAAGGCAGAGGATGTCGACGCGGCGGAGGACAGGGAGCTCTTTGACAAGATTCTCGAGGAGACGCAGATTCCGCGCGCGGCGGGCGGCACAGTCTACACGGCGGAGGAGGCAAAGGAGGTTGCAAACCGTCTGGGGTATCCGGTGCTTGTCAGACCTTCGTATGTGCTGGGCGGTCAGGGGATGCAGATCGCGATTTCCGATGAGGAGATTGAGGAGTTCATGGAGATCATCAACCGTATTGCACAGGATCATCCGATTCTTGTCGACAAGTATCTGCAGGGAAAAGAGCTTGAGGTGGACGCTGTGTGCGATGGCACGGATATCCTGATTCCGGGAATTATGGAGCACATTGAGAGAACAGGAGTTCACTCTGGCGACTCGATTTCTGTCTATCCGGCACATACGATTACGGACAAGGTGAAGGAGACGATTGCGGAGTACACGAGGCGGCTGGCGAAAGCACTGCACGTAAAGGGATTGATTAATATTCAGTTTATCGCTGTCGGTGAGGAAGTGTTTGTGATTGAGGTGAATCCCCGCTCTTCGAGAACCGTTCCATATATCAGCAAAGTGACAGGTATCCCCATCGTGGATCTTGCCACAGAGGTTATCATCGGTAAGACAATCAGGGAACTCGGCTATGAGCCTGGCCTGCAGAAAGAAGCAGGCTATGTCGCAGTCAAGATGCCAGTGTTCTCCTTTGAGAAAATCAGGGGTGCGGAGATCAGTCTTGGACCGGAGATGAAGTCGACAGGAGAATGTCTTGGCATCGCAAAAACATTTAATGAAGCACTGTATAAGGCGTTTCTGGGAGCCGGAATTGATCTGCCGAGACACAAGCGTATGATCATCACGGTAAAGGATGCGGACAAGGGCGAGGCGATTGAGATTGGAAGGCGGTTTGAGGCGCTTGGGTACACCATATACGCGACGCGCAGTACAGCAAAGGCACTCAATGACGCAGGTGTCAAGGCAAAAAAGGTCAATAAGATACAGCAGGAATCACCGACCGTTATGGACTTGATTCTCGGCCACAAGATTGATCTTGTGATTGACACGCCGACACAGGGGCGCGACAAATCAAGAGATGGTTTCCTGATTCGGAGAACTTCGATAGAGACAGGCGTCAATTGTATCACAGCGCTGGATACGGCAAAGGCGCTGGCGACAAGTCTCGAGAGCAAGAATGACAGCCCATTGACACTGGTGAATATAGCGGATTTGTAACTGGTTAAGGTGCAAAGCGCTGAGTGGATTGATAGGGAAGTGTGAAGAGATTTTCTAAGCGGCCAAAGGACGCCCGCTAAGAAAATCTAAAGCTTCACACCGAAGAATGCCAAAAGCAGGCATTCTTCTCATGGATTGTTTGTGTCGGCTGCGCTGACATGACGGGAAGAGTGTCAGTTGTTGACACTTTTTCTGTATGAATTATGATTATGGTAAAATAGGAAGATATATGATACAGCAAAAACAGAAAACAGCAAACGCAAGAAATTTTCAAAGAGAGCTCGATACAATTCTTGAGCAGATAACAACACCGCCGCGCCTTCTGCTGCACAGCTGCTGTGCGCCGTGCAGCAGTTATGTGCTTGAGTATCTGAGGCAGTATTTTGAGATTACAGTCCTGTATTATAATCCAAATATTTCGATGGAATCAGAGTACCAGAAACGTGTGGAGGAGCAAAAGCGGCTGATTGCAGCTTACAATCAACAGGATGACAGCGGTCTGCCGATTTCTGTTATTGAGGGAGATTATGAACCAGAGGCTTTTTTCGGGATTGCGAAAGGCCTGGAACAGTGCCCGGAGGGCGGTGAGCGGTGCTTTGCCTGCTATGAGCTCCGGCTCAGAAAAACGGCGGAACTTGCAAAAGAATTGTGGCAGGATTATTTTGCGACGACACTCACAGTCAGTCCCTTAAAAAACGCTGCGAAATTGAACGAGATTGGCGGGCAGTTAGCGGAAGAATATCAGATTCCGTGGCTGCCATCTGATTTCAAGAAGAAAAACGGCTATAAACGTTCGATTGAGCTGTCAGCAGAGTATGAACTGTACAGGCAGAATTATTGTGGGTGTATATATTCGAAGACATAATAGGGAGGTAACAATGAAAAAAATATTAGAATTGATTTCAGACGAGATGAAAAATGCATTTGAGCAGGCGGGATATGAGCGGGAGCTTGGCAAAGTGACGCTCTCAAACAGACCTGATTTGTGCGAATACCAGTGTAACGGTGCGATGGCGGGCGCAAAGCAGTACAAAAAAGCGCCGATTATGATAGCGAATGATGTCGCTGCAAAACTCTCTGACAGCAAAGTTTTTGAGCGGGCGGAGGCAGTCGCACCAGGCTTTTTGAACCTGACGCTGAATAACGACTTTGTCGGTGCGTACATCAGGAATATGCGCGCAGACAGCAAATACGGACTGGAAGAAGCTGAAAACCCTGCAAAGATTGTGATTGACTACGGCGGACCAAATGTCGCAAAACCGCTGCATGTAGGTCATCTGCGCTCCGCGATTATCGGCGAGAGCGTAAAGCGCATCGCGCGCTATATGGGACATAACGTGGTCGGCGATATTCATCTCGGAGACTGGGGGCAGCCGATGGGATTGATCATGAACGAGCTTAAGCTTAGAAAGCCGGATCTGGTATATTTTGATGAAAGTTACGACGGCGTGTATCCAGCAGAACCGCCGTTCACAATATCGGAGCTCGAGGAAATCTATCCGTTTGCAAGTAAGCGCTCCAAGGAGGATGAGGCGTACAAGGCGGACGCGATGGCCTGCACGTACAAGCTGCAGAGCGGCGTGAGGGGATACCGCGCGCTCTGGAATCATATCATAGCGGTTTCTGTTGCGGATTTAAAGCAGAATTATGAGAAGCTGAACGTGGATTTCGAACTGTGGAACGGAGAGTCCGCGGTGCATGATCTGATCCCGCAGATGGTTGACGCGATGAAAGCGGGCGGTTATGCGTATGTCAGTGAGGGGGCGCTTGTCGTCGACGTGAAGGAAGACACAGACACAAAAGAGGTTCCGCCCTGTATGATTTTAAAATCAGACGGAGCTGCGCTCTACAACACGACAGACCTTGCGACGATCCTGATGCGTATGGAGACTGAGAAGCCGGACAGGATTGTTTACGTGGTAGACAAGCGCCAGGAACTCTATTTTGAGCAGGTTTTCCGCTGTGCGCGCAAGACAAAGCTTGTGCATGATGACACAGAACTACAATTTCTCGGCTTTGGCACGATGAACGGAAAGGACGGAAAGCCATTCAAGACGCGCGAGGGCGGCGTGATGCGTCTGGAAAATCTGATCAGCGAAATCAACGACGTGATGTTTTGCAAGATCAAGGAAAACCGCGAGACAACGGACGAGGAGGCAGCTGCGACAGCGCAGGTGGTCGGGCTTGCCGCGCTGAAATACGGTGACTTGTCCAACCAGGCGGGCAAGGATTATATCTTCGACATTGACCGTTTTACATCGTCGGAGGGAGATACCGGTCCATACATCCTTTATACGATCGTGCGGATCAAGTCGATTCTCTCAAAATATGCAGAAAATGGCGGCAATGTGCAGGCAGTGCAAAACGACATCAAAGCGCCTGTCAACGACAGCGAAAAGCAGCTGATGATGGCGCTTGCAAAATACAATGCAAGTGTCGAGGCGGCGTGCGAGGAGTATGCACCGCACAAGATCTGCGCCTATATCTACGATCTCGCCAACGCGTTTAATCACTTCTATCACGAGACAAAGATTATAGCGGAGGAGGATGAGGCGAAGAAAGCAGGCTGGATCGCGCTTCTTGCCCTCACCAGGGACGTGCTCGAGACATCCATTGATCTGCTTGGTTTTTCGGCGCCGGAGAGGATGTAGAACGCTTTAAAAAAGAAGCTCTTTTCGTATAGATACAGCAAGGATAAAAGCAAAGAAACTGTGCATTAACTGTGTATACAGATGCAGTCAATGCACTTTTTGCATTAAAAAGGTGCTAGAGCGTGTTTGAAAAATCATTCCTACCATCTGCATAACGACGCGTACGCG
>CAMWXA010000191.1 GCA_947178035.1 uncultured Lachnospiraceae bacterium
CGCAAATATCACGCAAAGTGGTGAATACGACGCATACGCGTCGTTATGCAGATGGTAGGAATGATTTTTCAAACACGCTCTAGAAAAAGGCTCCTATCTCATTCTTGATAACTTCATCAGGATTCTTCTTAATCACCAGCAGGTCAATCCGTAATGGTTCGCTGCTTAAATTGTGCTCCCTGTCATACAACAATCCGGCCTTATTCTCACTCAGCTCCAACTCCATGATGGAGCAGAAAGCCGGATGCCATTGTGTCTTATTCCCAATTTCCAAATCCGTATCCTTTCTATAATAATATTAATATTATATCAATATCGCGTGACAGAATCAATCGATCATTTGTTCTAAAAGCATTCTATCATGCCATTGAAGTTCTGTCAATATTTTTCAGAAAGTATGTTCTATTTATTACTGTAATTTGACCCATACTTTGCACCGCGGCGTTTCTGATCCGCACGGCATTCGTCAAATGATTGCTGCTCATCTGCGCGACTCTTTACTCACAGCAATAAAGAGATAACTGCCGCTCAACACTACCGCATGCACTGCCAATATCACAAGATGAATCCATAATCTATCCGTCTGTCCGCCCAGCAAATCCATCAGCCCGTAGAACGAAGCACTGGAAGGCAGCAGATAGGACAGCAGACAGACCACATGATCTTCTGGAATGAGCAGATAAAATAAAATTGGCGGCGCAAGGAACAGAATCATGACGATCTTGATATAGACGATTCCGACCATCAGCCCCGACGAGAAACGCCCGACAAACAGTCCGATCAGCGACGCGATATAGGCTGACAAAACAACCAGCGCGCACAAAGGCACAATCTGCGCAGGACCAGTCTCTATGCAGAGAAACGCCGTGACCACAGCGGAGACCGTCCCACCGAGAAAACCCAGAGCCAGTTTCTGCAGAATATACGTCCGCGCACGCATCGGCAGGATCTGGTTGACCAGCGCGACACCGTCCTCCTTCTCGCCGATGATATTCATGGCGTTGAACGTACATCCCATAAACAAAGCCGTAACCAGCGTAATTGCGATCAACAGGGCTCTTAACCCATCATAGTCTGTCGAGACCGGAATAACTGTTTCCTCAAAAATAGTACCGTCTGTCCGTTTTTCATAAAGCTGTGGCAGCGTCTTTCCCATCGTCTCATACAATTCCAGTTCATCACCCGATAACACAGTGCGGATACCCTCTGCACAACGCAGGACACCAATCATCTGTGTTGACGGATTCTCCACCGCTTCCTTCAGTTCCTCCGCCGTCCCATATTCCGTGAGGCTTCCAATGCCCTGCAGCCATATGACAGCTTCCTCTGGCAAATCGTTCTGCACGCTTCCAAATGCTGCCTCACCGAGCGTCCCGAAATCCACGGAAGGCAGTATATTGATTATCAGTCCTACGAGAATAGGCAGAAGAAACGTCACAATACACAGCTTGTCCCCCCGCATATTTTTGATCTGATACCCTAATTGACATCTGAACTGATGCACATTCACCCCTCCTTTGCCATCTCGCGTGCCAGTATACGGTACGCAGCATAAAAAAGCAAAGCGATTGACCCTATACAGACAAAATAATACAGAACCGAAGACGTCCTCACGCCAAAGTATGCCGATTTCACCGCTGCAAACAAATGATACATTGGGTGAAAGACAATCCAATCCCACGCGACGCCGGTCTGTCCGGCAAGAAACACCGGCGTTGTGACAAAAACCGCGAGAATCAGGTAAAACAGCGAAAACTGCTTAAAATCGGGCAGCCATACCGCGCATAAAAATCCGGTTAGCGCCATAACCAGCGACAATATCCCCGCCTGAACGAGTATCGCGGGCAAAATCATAAAACTGTCCGCAATCCCGACATTAAGCCATGTCAATAACACCGCAAAAATCAGGTCCGATACCAAAAATACACTCAGCTTGGACAGGATAAATGCGGCCTTATGAACCGGCAGTACGCCATGTACACGGATAACGCCCATCTGTTTTTCCTTGAATACTATAGAAGCCAGTCCCAGAAATCCGACGGCTGATAACTCAAAAAACAGAAATTCCGCAGTTATCTCGCGGCGGCTCTTTTGCTCTTTGTCGTATGCGCCAACAATCTCTGTCTCCTCCTCCTCTTCTAATCCTGTCAACACTGCCCTTCCCCATAATCCCCGGTAATGATCTGCTGTCGCTGTCGCTGAGGAAAGCAGGTAGATTTCAGGCGCATCACCCGAAACATCGATACCGACAGAAGCGCTATCTGAGCATACGTTTTCCAATTCCTGCCTGCTGTTCACTGTCGTGATAAACGCGGACTGCCCAGTATACATCTTCTGCGGATCGTAAAGGTACACGCGGTAAGTGCCCTGGTCCAGATTCACATACACCAGATTGATATAACAGGAATACAAAGTCAGCGACAAGAGCGCCAACAGGAAAAACTTCCCCGCCACCATCAGTCCAATGTCCTTTTTCAATAAATGCGCAAAACCTTTCCACATCAGGACAACCCCCTCCCCGTATACTGGATAAACATATCTTCCAGAGTCGGCTCCTGTGAATGAATACTGATGATCCCCTCATGCGCAAAGCCCAGACCGCCTTCCAGTTCTGCCGCCTCAATCGTCCGCTCCACCCTTTTGCCGTCATGCAGATAGGCAACCACCACCTGATGACTGCTGTTTTTTTCTTTCAGCCTCCCTGGTGTATCCAGGGCAGCGATCGCCCCATTTGAGATAAAAGCTACGCGGTCGCAGAGCAAATCTGCGTCCGCCATGTTGTGCGTTGTCAGAAAAACGGTCGTCCCCTTCCTGCGCTCCTCCTCAATGATTCTGCGAAACAGCACCGCCCCCGACGGGTCCAGCCCGCTGGTCGGCTCATCCAGAAAAAGCAGCTTCGGGTTGTTGATCAGGGCGCGCGCCATACTGACACGCTGACGCATCCCCTTTGAGTAGGAGGACACTGGCTTTCGCAAAAAATCTTTCTTAAATTCCAGCTGCTCTAACAGCTCCAAGGCATCGCGGACCTGCCCCGACGGGTAAAAGGACGCAAAATACTTTAAATTATCGATCGCACTCAGGTTCGTATACAAGTAGGGAAATTCAAACAAAACACCTATTTTCTGAAAAAAATCCTGCGTGTGGACGGATGCAATTTCCTGTCCAAAAAGCGAGATAAAACCGCCGTGTCCTTTTAAGATACCCGTCAGGATCTTCTGCGTAGTCGATTTCCCCGATCCGTTCGGCCCCAGAAATCCAAAGATTTCCCCGTCACCGACCGTGAAATTCAGCCCGTGCAAAGCCTGCTTCTCTCTGCCGTAAGAGAAGGTCAGACCGCTCACTTCTATCATTCCTCATCACCCCATTTCCCGCGCTGACGCTCATTCTTTTCCTGCTGGCGCCTGCTCCACCACTTCACAAACCGGATTTTAAGCGGAACCAAAATCCCAACCGCCGCGGCAGTCACAATCCACCAATACCACGCAATTCCCATAAACATATGCTGCTCCTCCTTTATATTAGTGCAGCAGAAATTCGCAAAATGCACGCTCTGCTGTATCTGATGTCATGAGAATAAGAAAACGCGGTGAAATCAAAGTGTGCTTACTGTGAAATCGGTGTAAAAAAAAACGAGCAGGGGAATGCTCTTCTCCCCTACTCGCACGCCGGGCTCCCAAAGGAAATATGTTCCATCAGAATCGGAATCGAAAAGAAAAACACAACCCCGTCCGATACATTTTTTACGCCGTACTCATAATTCTGCATAGACAGAACCTGCGCGACAATGGCAAGCCCCAGTCCAGAACCGCCATATTGTACATCGTTATCGCGGTAAAACTTTTCCCATATCTTAGACAGCTTTTCCGGCGGTATCTGCCTGCCCTGGTTAAAAACAGAAAAGTGCAGCCTGCCATCTTCCTCGATCAGCGACAATTTGAGGATGCCACCAGGCGACACATTCTTTTTCGCATTGACAATCAGATTGTTTAATACCTGCTCCATACGTGACTTGTCGGTATCGACATAAACTTTGTGTTCCGGAAGCTCATACTGCAGCTCAAAATCCGCATCGGGCAGGTCTGTCAGCAAACGCCCCGCTATCGTCTCCAGAAATTCCACGAAGTCAAACTGCTCTGGAACCAGTGCCGCCGCCCCCTTTTCCAGGGCGGACAAATCTAACAGCGCCGTGATCAGCGCACTCATCCGTTCCGTCTCCGATATGATAATTTCAGCGTATTTCTGTCTCTTTTCCTCGTCGTTTTCGTCCTGTATCCCCTCGGCATACGCCCGGATCACGCCCAACGGCGTCTTCATTTCGTGGGACAAACGATCTGTCAATTCCTTTCGCTCCTCCAGAAGCCGTCTCTCCCGCTCCACATCTTTCCCAAGCTGGACATTTGCCTGCTCCAGTTTTTCGAGTGTATGCTGCAGACTTCCGGACATGATATTGAGATTTTTTGCAAGTTCGCCAAATTCGTCCTTTGCGTCCACTTTGCAGGGAGAAGAGAAATCAAGCTGCGCGATCTGTTCCGCCGTCTCACAGATCCCGGAAACTGGATCGGAAATAAACCGTCCTAACAGATAATCCACCGCCAGTATCAGCAGACAGACAAAGAAAATCCAAAGCAAAAAGGCCATATCCTGCTGCAGGGGCAGCCGGGTGAAAATGACATAGAATACGATCAGGATACTGCCAGCAATCTTTGAAATCACCACGATCTTTCTGCGCACAGTGCGGAGTGAGAACCATTCCTTCATTTTGCCACCTCAAATTTATATCCGGAGCGAATCAGCGTCACGATATGCTTTCCCTCGCTGCCCAATTTCTGCCGCAGGGTTTTGATATGCGTATCCACCGTCCGCGTGTTTCCCTCGAAATCATATCCCCAGATACGGTTGAGCAGCTGCTCGCGCGTGAACATCCGTTCCCGATTCGCCATAAAGAAATGTAGCAGCTCATATTCCTTATGCGTCAAAGCGATTTCCTGACCGTCCAAAAACACCTTATGCGCCGCCGGCAATATCGTAATCTTCCCCGCGCTGAGCGTGTCCGCGGGATTCGCCAAAAGACGGCGCAGCAGCGCATTGGTCTTCGCAAGCAGTACTCTTGGACTAAACGGCTTTGTCATATAGTCGTCAGCGCCATATTCATAACCTTTTAATTTGTCCTCCTCATCACTTTTGGCCGTCAGCATAATAATCGGCAGATTACTCATCTCCCGCGCTATCCGGCACACAGAAAAACCGTCGAGCTGCGGCATCATAATGTCCAGTATCATCAAATCCATCGGATTGTTCTTCAATAACATCAGCGCGTCAACGCCATCATCTGCCGCAAAACAGGTATGCCCGCCCTTTTGCAGATACTCCACAATAATGTCCTGCATCTTTTTTTCATCTTCAACTACCAGAATATTCGCCATGAAATGATTTTTCCCCCTCTTCCGTTCTGATGCACCTGCCTTTCTGCAAGTCTTCCCGCCTCAGATCTGCCCCATCTGTGTCAGATACATTTGCGCGTATTCCCCGTCCAGTGCCATGAGCTGCTGGTGTGTTCCCTGCTCCGCAATCCGGCCGTCCCGAATGAGCAGAATCAGGTCAGAATCCCGTATCGTAGACAGGCGGTGCGCAATGATGAAAGAGGTGCGCCCCTGCGTGATCGACAGCATTGCCTGACGGATATGCTGCTCCGTCACCGTGTCCACAGAGCTGGTAGCCTCATCCAATATCATGATGGGAGCCTGGTTCAGCACAGCCCTGGCAATCGTCAGCAGCTGCCGCTCCCCCTGACTCAGCTCCGCGCCGCCTTGGTGCAATACTGTCTCATATCCCTGAGGCAGCCTGCGGATAAAGCCATCCGCCCCCGCAGCGTCTGCTGCGGACTCAATCGCATCCATAGAAACATTATCGTGTCCATAACTGATATTTTCCCGCACAGAAGTACCAAAGAGCGCCGTATCCTGAAGCACCACGCCAAACGCCTGCCGCAGCTCTCCCAGCCGATATTGGCGCAGGTCACAGCCATCCAGCAGAATGGCACCCTCCTGCACATCGTAAAAACGAGTGAGTAAGTTGATCAGCGTCGTCTTTCCCGAACCCGTCGGTCCTACCACTGCCACTCTGGTTCCCGCCGGAATCTCCAGATTGATATTCTGAAGAATCGGCTTATCCGGCCGATAGCCAAATGTTACATTCCGGAAGCTCACAGCGCCGCGGACTCCGACAGCGCTTCTTGCCTCCGCCGCATCCTCCGGCTCGCAGGCCTCGTCCAGAATCTCCAGAATGCGCTCTGCGCCAGCCACCGCTGTCTGAAAATTGTTGTAGATATTCGCAATCTCCACAAAAGGGCGGGAGAACTGTCTGGCATACAGTAAGAAGCTGGAGATTTCACCCACACTCAGCCTTCCGCTCAGCGCCATCATGCCGCTGGCAATCGCAATCAGCACATAGGTCAGGTTGTTGATCACGTTCATCATGGGCATCAGATAGCCGGAAGCAATCTGTGCCTTCGTCGCCACCTCACAAAAAGCATCGTTGTTTTCCACGAAATGTTCTATCATGTCCTGTTCCTGTCCAAAGGCTTTGACCATGCTGATCCCGGAGATACTTTCCTCCACCTGTCCGTTGAGTTTTCCTAAAATCGCCTGCTGCTGCCGAAACAACACCTTCGTCCGCTTCGTCACCGCCCGCGTCAGCAAAAAGATCAGCAGCACCGCAAAGAGTGCAATCACGGTGAGCATCGGACTCATACAGACCATGACGCAGAAAATGCCCGTAATCGTAAATCCATACATCATCAACTGTGTCAGGGAGTCCGATATCGTAACACTGATATTGTCCACATCGTTGGTCAGACGGCTCATCAGCTCCCCGTGCTGTCTGGTGTCAAAAAAGGACAGGGGAAGCTTCTCTATATGGGCAAACAGGCTGGTGCGGATATGCAGAATCATCCGCTGCCCAGTCCCCGCCATCAGGAATTGCTGCAGGAAACGAATCAGCCAGTCACCCAGATACAGCACCGCCAGGATCGCAAGCAGCCGGAAGCCAGGCTCCTTGTTGTCAATACAGTTGACCACCCTGCCAATAAAATAAGGCGATAATACCGCAGAGCCGGAAGCCAGCGCAGACAATAGCAATATCCATCCTAGCCCTTTCCGGTGCCCCTTCGTCAGCTGCCACAACCGGATTAATGTTCCCTTCATATCCTTGGGCTTCACGGCGGGTACACCTCTTCCACGCCCCAGCTGAGAGGGCGGTGTGGCCATATTCTTATCCATGGAAAGCGCCTCCTTTCATTTGCGGATTCTCGTCCCCAATCTGGGAGCGGTATATCGCCTGATAGGGCTCACAGTCTTTCAATAAAGCCTCGTGAGATCCATATCCGCAGATTTTTCCATCCTCCATGCAGAGGATATGATCTGCCTTCATGACAGTGGAAATCCGCTGGCTCACCAGCAGCACTGTCATGCCCGCGGACTCTTTGCGGATTCCCGCCAGTACCTGCGCCTCCGTGGTGGCGTCCAGGGCACTGGTGCAGTCGTCCAGAATCAGAATACGCGGCTTTTTCAACAGTGCTCTTGCAATGGACAGACGCTGTTTCTGTCCGCCGGAGAGGTTGACGCCACCTTGTCCTAACTGTGTGCCGTATCCTTCCGGAAGATTTTCCACAAACGAAGCCGCACAGGCAGCCTCCGCCACGCGCCGCATCTCCTCCATCGATGCATTCCTGTCTCCCCAGCGCAGATTCTCCTGTATCGTACCTGTAAACAGCAATGCCTTCTGAGGTACGACTGCCACCATCTGCCGCAGCTGCGCCATGGGTATCCGGGTCACGTCATGCCCTCCAACCAGCACCTGTCCCTGTGTGGCATCATAAAACCGCGGAACCAGATTTACCAAGGTCGATTTTCCAGATCCGGTGGGGCCGATGATACCGATTGTCTCTCCCTCCCTGACTGAAAATTCCGCCTCACGCACTGCCGGACGCGCTGTGCCCGCGTAGGCGAAAGACACTTTTTGAAAAATAATACTGCCCTCCGCAGAAGAGTGCTCTGCCGCCACCTCCCGCTGCGCCGGCACTTCGTCCAAGACTTCCTGCACTCTGGCAGAAGACGCCACCGCACGGACGGCAGAATTCAGGATATTGGACACCATCCCCAGCGCAAACAGCACCTGTGTCATAT
>CAMWXA010000192.1 GCA_947178035.1 uncultured Lachnospiraceae bacterium
GGCAATGAGGAGGATGTGGAATATCATGAGGCATGGTACCGCTGGAATTATGAAAGATCACTGGATGGGGATGCGGTGAAAACGCTTTTACAAAAAATATATTCCCTTTCGCAGTCACAGCCAGGGATGGTAAGAATCCGCTCGCGGTATCTGTCGTCGGATCAGCTTCCAAATGAAAGCGCAGTTAAGGATATCAGAGTATTAAATCGCAGAAAGAGTGGCATGGTATCTGTAATAATGATTGAAACAGAGCATTTTCGAGTGAGTGTGATGTCTCAAAATGCAATCAGGCAGGCACTTGGCTGTGCGCAGACGATTGTGACAAAAAATGACGGCAGCAGATATATTATGGGGGATATTCTTCCGAGTGCGTATTTTTACATAGACAAAATATATGATAATAATGAGGAAACGGGGGATACTTTAAAGCAGATTATCATACATGGAGGCGGATTCGGCCATGGCTGCGGAATGTCGCAAAATGGGGCGAAGGGTCTGGCTGACAGGGGATTAACCGCTGCACAGATCCTGGCATATTATTATAACGGAAGCATAATGGATATCGGGGAGCTCGTCAAATGTCAATAATTACAAAGTTATACAGATTGCAAAAGGAAATGCGCAGAACCTTTAGCGAGGCAGAGGTGGGAACCTATGCCTCTGGTGCTGCGTTCTTTTTGTTTCTGTCCGTGATACCGATGGTGATGATCGTCAGCGGTATACTGCCACATGACCTGCTCGGCAGGAAGGAAATGGTCAATATTTCGCAGGCTGTTATCCCGGATAAAATATACCATTTTCTGCTCAGTATCATTGACGGCTATCATGGAAATCATATGACCCTGATGTCAGTCTCTGCGATTGTGGTCGTTTTGTCGTCGTCAAAGGGACTGCTGGCACTGATTCGGGGATTAAACCACATTTATGAGGTGGAGGAGACAAGAGGGTACATTCTTCTGCGGCTGAAAGCGTCCTTTTATACAATTTTTTTGCTGCTTGCGATACTGCTCTCGGGAGGAGTGCTTGTCTTAGGAAATACACTGGCAAAGTGGATGATACCAGACAATGGCCCGGCTGCAAGTCTGTGGCGTATTTTTGGATGGATACGTCATATCTTTGTCGCAGGTATGATTTCCGTTGTATTCTGTACGATGTACAGCCTGCTGCCAAATAACCAGGTATCATGGAAGGACCATTATCCCGGAGCTGTGGTTACGTCGGTATTCTGGACACTTTACTCTTTTGGATTTTCCGTTTATATTGATTATTTTGGCGGTTTTTCCATGTATGGCAGCTTGACGAGTATTGTGATCGTGATGATCTGGCTGTATTTTTGCATGTATATCTTTTTTTGCGGCGCGTTGGTCAACAAGTGGATTGCCGATGGCTATGTGGATGACTATTTATCACAGTTTTTGTGAATTGAAATATTGATAGGATGAATGAGGGAAAATCTATTATTTTAGGGTTGAAAATTTTACCAGTGTTGTATATAATAACTATAAGGCTTCCAAATAAAAAATTGGAGGCCTAATGAAAACACAGTATGGAAAACGTTTTCCATGCCTGCGAAGTGAGAAAGTTAGCGATTTGGGTATTCAAATTGAGAATGGAAAGGGACAGGTGTGAATATGGAGTTTGCGTCAGTTTATCACAGAACAGTCGATAATTATTGTTACATGCTGGATGAGAACCAGCTGATTATCAATCTCAAAACAGGATATGATGTCAAGGAAGTGAATATTGTTTATGGCGATCCGTTTGCCAACGGTATCTTAGGCGGCGGTGAGGAGTGGAACGGTGACAAGGCAAATGTTCCGTTTAAGAAACGGCTGAAGTATCAGCTCTGGTGGACAACGACAATAAAGCCTGCCTTTAAACGATTAAAATATTATTTTGAGCTGGTGACAGATACAGAACGCTGGTATTATTTCGAGGATGGATTCGTCAGTGAGGAACAGATGCAGATTAAAGGCCGCAGCAGACAGTGCTTTACAATGCCATGGATGAATCCTATCGATGCCAATAAGGTGCCGGAGTGGGTCAATGATACGGTGTGGTATCAGATATTTCCAGAGCGGTTCTGCAACGGTGATCCATCCCTGGATCCTGAAAATACAAAGGAGTGGAAATACGAGGGTGGTGTCGGGCATCATGACTTTTACGGCGGTGATCTGAAAGGTATGACGGACAAGCTGGACTACTTAAAAGATTTGGGAATCACAGGAATTTATACAACCCCAATCAATGAATCCCCCTCCAACCATAAATACGATACGACAGACTATGAAAAGATTGATCATAATTTTGGCGATGACGAGACTATGAAAAAGTTTGTGGAGGAGGCACATAATCGCGGAATTCGCGTGATGCTCGATGCGGTCTTTAACCATAGCGGATATTTCTTTAAGCCATGGCAGGACGTGCTGGAGCATGGCCGTGAATCCAGGTATTTTGACTGGTTTATGATCAACGAGTGGCCCTTGTCAGACAAGCGCGGTGCAGCGAAAAAAGGACAGCTGTATACCTTTGCCTTTTTTGATTCGATGCCAAAACTCAACACCAACAATCCAGCAGTGCGGGAGTATCTGATTGGAGTTGCATGTGGCTGGGTTAGAAAGTATGATGTAGATGGTATCCGTATGGATGTGGCAAACGAGGTGTCCCATGTATTCTGTAAAGAGCTTAGAAAAGCGTTAAAAGCAATCAAGCCGGACATCTATCTTCTTGGTGAGATCTGGCACGATGCGATGCCGTGGCTCCGAGGGGATGAGTATGACTCTGTCATGAATTATCCGCTTGCGGGAAGCATGAAAGACTTTTTCCTTGACAAGAGCCTTACCGGCGAGGATTTTGAATTTATGATTAACCGCTGCTATACGAACTATATGCAGCAGACAAACGATGTGTTGTTCAATATGCTTGACTCCCATGATACCATTCGCCTTAGAAATGTGACAAGCGGACTCGATGAGTACAACTGCCTGTTCGCATTGCTGTTCACCATGCCAGGCAGCACCTGTATCTATTATGGAACCGAGATTGGCATGGAGGGTGGATTTGATCCAGACTGCCGCCGCTGTATGCCGTGGACAGATATTGAGCAGGGCAAATACAATGAGCAGATCTCTATGACAAAACAGCTGATAAAGCTCAGAAAAGAAGAACCGCTGATGCGGGAGCGCAATTTCCATTTTCCGGCTGATTATGAAAATCCCAGAGTGATTCAGTTCCAGAAAATAGGCTGGGGAGAGACGCTGGAAGTAGTTGTGAACAGCAGTGATAATGACATTGAAATTATTCAGGATGAGGACAGTAAGATTATGTTTTCAAGAAGGCTGGAGGGTGATGTGCTTCATGCAAATGGAGTGTGCATCAGATATCTGAGCAATAAGCAGAATATATAATTTTATAATGTAATTATTATAAAGAGACCAGTGCCAGAATCAGATGGGGCGTGAAAAGTAACTTTTGCGAAATGCACTGGTCTTTTTTCTGTGTGTGCTGAACTTGCATTCGAACAAAATGTATGCTATGATACGATAATAGGTAGATTACGAAGAGGAGGAATCTGATATGGCAGTATTCAGTGGTTTGGAGGATATGGACGAACTTGAGGCAAAGAAAAAGAATCAGCAGGAACAGGAAATTGAGGATATCATCAATATGCTTGACAGCAAGACAGAAAACGGTGTGAGCCGCATTAAGGTAAATGTGTCGGAGGAGCAGCAGGAGGGCACTGTAAATACACAATATCATCATGGCCGCTGTGACGTGGGAAGCCCATGGGCAAAGGGGACCACCAGAAATTTTGGCTGTGATTAAGGAACGGTTATACAGCGTGAGGCAGTTCCTAAGGATGATTTTTACAGATAGACAATGAACAAGGATATAATTATAGCTATATAAAGGAAATGAGGTACAGTTATGGCACTAAACAAGAAGCCTGTGAATGGTATGAAGGATATTTTGCCAGAGGAAATGCAGATACGTGATTACGTGATGCGTGTTATCAGGGAGACTTATGGCAAATTTGGGTTTACACCGATGGAGACGCCCTGTATGGAGAATATCGAAAATCTGAGCAGCAAGCAGGGTGGCGAGAATGAGAAACTGATATTTAAGGTATTGAAGAGGGGAGCGCAGCTTAATCTTGAGACAGCAAAGACAGAGGCTGATGTTGTCGATTTCGGGATGCGTTATGATCTGACAGTCCCTCTTGTAAGGTATTACGCCAATCATGCAAATGAGCTGCCATCACCGTTCAAGGCGCTGCAGATGGGAAATGTGTGGAGGGCAGACAGACCGCAGAAGGGCAGATACCGCCAGTTTATGCAATGCGATATCGATATTCTTGGCGAGGAGTCCAATCTTGCAGAAATTGAGCTGATCCTTGCGACAACGACGACGCTCGGAAAACTTGGCTTTCAAAATTTTGAGATTCGGATCAATGACAGAAGAATCTTAAAGGCAATGGCTGCGTACAGCGGATTTGACGAGGCGGATTACGATAACATATTCATCACGCTTGACAAGATGGATAAGATTGGCATTGAAGGTGTGGAACGTGAGCTGATTGAGGAAGGATATGACAGTGGAAGTGTTGAGAAATATCTTGCACTTTTTAAGGGAATGAATCAGGCCAGTGACACGCTGGCATTCATCGAGGAGAAAATGACCGGCTTTCTCGACGAGGATGTCAAGGCAGGCTTTCGCGAGATTATTGAGAGTGTCAATGCCACAAAGGGCGACTATTTTAAGATGGTATTTGATCCGACATTAGTGCGTGGAATGTCATATTACACAGGCACAATTTTTGAGATTGCGATGCCGGAATTTGGCGGAAGCTGCGGCGGTGGCGGCCGTTATGACAGGATGGTCGGCAGATTTACAGGCCGGGATGTTCCAGCATGCGGTTTTTCGATTGGGTTTGAGCGCATTATACTGATTCTGATGGAAAACGGCTTCAAGGTGCCTGACCAGAGCAAAAAGGTGGCATATTTGATCGAAAAAGGCGTGTCGGGGAAAGCGCTCTGCGATATCATTGCAAAGGCACAGGAGGAAAGACAGGATGGCACACAGGTGCTTGTGGCACGTATGAACAAAAACAAGAAATTCCAGAAAGAACAGCTCACACAAGAAGGCTATGATGCGCTCAGGCAGTTCTATAAAGAAGGCTTAAAGAATTGACGGGCTATGACAGGAAAAGAGAATATGAGAGCAAAGAGCAAAAAGAAAAAGAAGGCACTTGCACTTGAAATCATCGAACGTCTGAAAAAGGAGTACCCTGATTCCGATTGCACACTGGACTACAATGAGGCGTGGAAGCTGTTGGTGAGTGTGCGCCTGGCAGCACAGTGCACAGATGCAAGGGTGAATATCATTGTGAAGGGGCTTTATGAAAAGTATCCGACGCTGGAAGCGCTTGCAGATGCCGAAGTGGAGGATATAGAACGCATTGTGAAGCCGTGTGGACTGGGGCACAGCAAGGCGAGGGACATCAGTGCCTGCATGAAGATGCTCCGCGATGATTTTAACTGCAGTGTACCAGATGATTTTGACACGCTGCTAAAGCTTCCTGGAGTGGGGAGAAAGAGTGCGAATCTCATTATGGGCGATGTGTTTGGCAGGCCGGCGATTGTGACAGACACACACTGTATCCGGCTTACAAATCGGATGGGACTGGTTGACAACATTAAAGAACCCAAAAAAGTGGAGATGGCCTTGTGGGAGATCATTCCGCCGGAGGAGGGCAATCATTTCTGCCATAGGCTTGTCGATCACGGACGCGAGATTTGTACTGCCAGGACAAAGCCATATTGCGACAGATGCTGCTTAAACGACATCTGTGAAAAAAATATTACATCAAAATAGAATTCGTACCAAGGGAAGTAAGGTGAACAGATGTCAATATTTAATAGAATTTCGGATATACTAAAAGCAAATTTGAATGATTTGCTGGACAGCCCGATGAAAAACGGCAGCGTCTCATAAAAGAGATGAACGGTGGATTATAAAGCAAATTAATAAGAAAACAGGATGGAACCTTGTATGCTGGTACAGGAAAAACTTATCTTTCATTCGATATCAATGGATGACAGGAATTGGATTAACGAGAAGCTGAAGGAGGACAACCTTGATGCCTGTGAATACACTTTTGCGAACAATTATATCTGGGCAAAAGTGTATGATGTGCAGGTTGGATATGCTTATGGATGTGGCGTGATTCGATATAGAGAACAGGAACATTATCAGTATTCTTTTCCTTTTGGAAATGGAGACAAGCGATCGATGATCGGCCATCTGAAAGAAATGTGTGCGGTGCATGGTCATGAACTGGTGCTTTATCCAGTTGTGGAGGACAGCAGATTAAAGCTGAATGAATGGTATCCGGGGGAATTTGAAATTATTGCAGAAAGGGATAGCTTTGATTATATGTACACCGTGGAGAAGCTGTCTTCTTTAAGGGGAAAAAAGCTGCATGGCAAGCGGAATCATATTGCCCGTTTTATGGATGATGGGGATTGGGAATATGAGACAATGACTGTGGCAAATATCCCTGAGTGCCGCAGGCTGGCAAAAGAATGGATTGCACTGCGTGCTGAGAAGTGGAACGATGAGATGGAGCAGGAAATGAGCGTGCTGGAGGTAGCATTTTCCCATTTCAATGAGCTCGGGCTTCGAGGCGGTGTATTGTATAAAAGCGGCAAAATCGTCGCGTTTACGATTGGGGAGCCATTAAATGAAGATATCTTTGTTGTGCATTTTGAAAAGGCATATCCCGATCTGCAGGGTGCATATCCTATGATTAACCAGCAGTTTGTTTTGCACGAAGCGCAGGCTTTTATGTATGTAAACCGCGAGGAAGATACAGGTGATTTGGGTCTTAGAAAGGCGAAATTGTCATACTATCCAGATATTTTGTTGAGAAAGTACAGGGCCGTGCAAAGTCCTGTCGTGTTTGCCGATGAAACAGCCTGGGATTTTATTACAGCGCTTTGGAACCAGTGCTTTGGGGATGACAGGTCATATATAAAGCTGTATCTGGAAAATCGTTTTGAGAGCGAAAATATGTACGTGATTTACCAGGACAATCATCCGGTGTCAATGGCTAGTTTTCTGCCAGTGCAGATAATTGTAAATGGGGAAAAAGTGCATGCCAGATATGTCTATGCTGTTGCTACGCAGCCGGAGTACAGAAATCAGGGATATGCGTCGGAAATCATAAGACATGCTGCAGACAAATATCAGGAACCGCTGATTTTACAACCGGCTGACAGGGATTTACAGGCGTATTATGAGAAGCATGGGTTTGTGGACGCTTTTGGTGAGAGTCCCTGTTGGATTTATGCCGGCAGGTGTGCTGAGACGGCCAATGTTCCGCGTCTGGATGAAAATAACCTGATTGCTGCAGAGGAAACCAGCGGGGATGAAAAATGGGATGAATTAGGAGGCTGGGTGATATCTGAGGCAGACGCGAAGGAATACAAAATTGTCCGGGACCAGGTTCTGGCGGGCGAGGGATATGTGGAGTGGGATGAGCGTGCGATTGCCTATGCCATCAAAGAAAATGAATTTTGTGGTGGAAGAACACTCTTGCTGGCAGAGAGCAAAGAGACCGAAACACCCAAAAAGGCTGTGCTGATGTATCGCATTGAAAAAGACAGTCTTCATATCATAGAGACGACACTGAATGATGAGGAGCTGTACAGTCTTTTGCCGGAGCTCTTGAACCATACAAATACAACATGGGCATTTGAGCGAAATATGGGCGGGATGATACTGCTGCCAAAGTCCCTGAAGGATTGGAATTGTAAGAAAGGTTATCTGGGATTGACACTTGGATAAAAAATATCAATAATAATGATTAATTTTAATCATTTCATAATGGATAAAGATGTGGTAATATAAATACATCAGTGATTAAGATACAACGATAAAAGGCAATGAAAAGAAGTAGTAACCACATGGAGCATTTCAGAGAGCTGTCGTTAGGTGTGAGGCAGTATGTGAGATATGGCGAACTCATCTTGGAGCTGTGTGTCTGAACCGGTTTGGAATAATCAGTAGGACATGACGGGAACCCCAACGTTATATGGGGAAAGCATGATAGTGCTGATGAGAGTATGTTTTTATATGATTTTCATATAGGAACGTAAAGTA
>CAMWXA010000193.1 GCA_947178035.1 uncultured Lachnospiraceae bacterium
CAATTGAGCCTGATTTTTTTGCTCAGTTTTTTCATAGATTACTTGACACTACCCCAAAATTAATTCTATTTTACCACGATCTCAATATATGTCAATCCCCCTGCACGCGGAATGTCACCATCCAGTTCCCTTCAACCAGCTCCCCGGATTCATGGAAGACGCCATACATAGAGTAATCCCTGATATCCACGATATCCTCCAAATACCAGAATTCATAAAACACATAGCTGGTATCGCCAACCTCCTCATTCCAGCTCACGCTGCGGTCCGAATACCGCTCATTTCCCTCTGCGTCTTTTAGATACAGATCGACATGCCTGTCTGAGCGCCAGTTGTCCCCCATGCACATCTGGACGCGCAGCACGCCATCCATGTACGCCAGGCCAGTCACTGTAAAATCATCCGCCGCGCAGTCCGCTGCCTTTATTCCATCCAGGACTCTTGTGTCGGGCAGCGGGTCATCTGGTGTGCGAGGCTCTCCCCGAAGGGAATCCGGAAGCATCTCCTCCGGCATGAGTCCGCCGCCACCGCTCAGCGTTACCTGCTTTGTCCCCGGCGCGTAGTCAATCCCTGACAAGTCAACATTCTTCGTCTCTTCGTACTTATCGCACAGAACAGCATGCACCCAGAACCGAAGCTTATCTGCCTGATATGCATTGTCCGACTGAACCATCACCTGGAAATACGCCTTATCCTCCGCGGCATCATAGGTCAGGAAAAGACACCCTCCAACAATACTGTCATTCGTGTAATCAGACAGACCATAGCTGTCATACAAGTCCATCTCACCGTGCACCAAATCCTGCGTACTGCCCTGCGCATCCTGCAGTGAAATAATAATCTCCGCCTCGTTTCCCTTCAGATTAATGGCCTCCACCTGCATCGTAATCCCCTGGCTGGTGCAGCTCTTCTCGATCGGTACCAGCTGATCCGCCATCGCTGGGGAAATATACTCCACAATTTTATAAAAAGCCGGAATATGCGCCGCGCAGACCGGCACTGCCATCACAAGACACAAAACCGCGGCTGCCGCTGCGAGTGATGTCCTGACTGCAAACCGCCTTTTAACAGAATTTCTGCTGCCGGACCTTGCCCTGTCAATCATGTCTGACACAAGCTCCTGTGACGGTGAAATTGTATTATACGCTCTTTTATATCTGTCCCGAAACATGCAAACCCCCTCCTTCTTCCTCCAACAGGCTTTTCAGTTCTCTCCTCGCCCTGGTCAGCCGCGTCCTCACGGTCGATGCCTTTGACCTTGTAATCCTCCCGATTTCCTCGACAGACAGTTCCTCGTAATAAAACAAGTGGATGACAACACGGTATTTTTCAGGCAATTGTCTGACTGTCTCGATCAAAAGCTGGTCTTCGTCCCCGGTTTCCCATGCGCCCTCATAAGATGCCTCCCTTTCCATCACATCGTTTTCCAACGCACTCCTTCTCTGCATCCACGGCGATTTCCACAAATTTTTGCAGCAGTTGATCGTCACCCGGATAAACCACGCCTTTTCATGTTCCTCGCTGTCAAACGCAGGCGCTTTGCGCACATAGCGCAGAAAAACTTCCTGATAAATATCATCTGCATCCGCGCGCGTCCTGACGAGGGAATAGGCCAACCTGTAGACCGTCTCCGAATTTCTCCTGATTATCTTCTCAGGCAAGGCTTCTGAACTTTGTTTATTGGTCTCTTTTTTTCCTTTTTCTCTATGCATAGATTTCATTTTGCACCCCCTTCACCAGAAATACAATACAGAACTGCAAAAAGCTACACGATTCCTTCCAAATATGTTATACTTTGTAAAAATAAATTTTCTACGGAGAATACACATGAAAACAGAATGCATCTACGTTGACGAAAACCATCAGGAGCGAATCCTGTATATCGACGAGCTGGTCACAGTCGAATACGCCAATGATGAAATCCATTATATGAACAATAATTCACGCCTGTTCCGGGAGGTGCGCCGGGCAAGCCGCGAGCACCGGCTGTTCTGCACCTGCGGCTGCAGGAGCAATCTGCAGCTCGTCGCGGGGGACAGGTCCATCACTACCCGGAGATTTTTCAGAAATTATATGGACTATGCAAATGCGAACTGCTGTTATGACGAAAGCCCCATGACGCAGAAGTCCAAGATTTTACTGCGGGCGTGGCTCAATCAGACACTGCCAAGACGCCTGTTAAATGATATCCCAATCGCGGAAATCAACAAAGGAAACCGGAAATACGAGCTGACCTACTACGCGCAGGAGTACGATTTCGGTCTGGTCTACGCAAACGAGGCGAAAAACATTCCATTTGAAAAAATACAGGAGCTGGACGAATACAAGGAAATGCATATCCTGTATCTATCGGATATCCATAACCTCCTCCAGAGCGGACAGCTCCCTGTGCACCAGATTGACATGCAGGACAAGCAGGGATACTGCCTCTTTCTAAAGATTTCCGACCCGGAAAAGGAGACGTATCAGTTCTCCGATGCCGCACTGGTATGCATGTACTATATCCGTGAGAATCTGGACAGCGGCGTCTGGATTGGTCTGCCTGTTTTGGAGGACAACATCATCGCATTTTGCATATCCCCGCAGGGCACACTTTACTATAAAAATGAGCCGGTGGATACCTACAGAGATGCCGTTAAAGAGAAGTATATCACCCAGACCAGCGCACGTCTGCAGGAAGAAGCGAGTCGCAGAGCGGTAAACCTGATTCCTGAAATCCAGCCAGGTCCGTCTGGACGCGGAGACTTTGCTGAACCGTATCACACAGCCTCCACAATGACAAAACTGCCCACCGCTGGCTGCCGTGACCAGAGCGCACTAAAATGTGCAGTCAAGCGAATTATAGAGAAAAGACTCGAAACATACAGCGATATCCTGCTTGATGTCGACACTGACTGGCTCGAGGAAACCACGATTGACGGAATCCGCTGTATTGTCATTGATCTGGACAATATCGATGAAAAAAATGCTGCAGTCTTATCGCAGATGCAGCCCTATACCGGTACCCGCAAATCCATCACACGGACAGGCCGGCAGATTCTGTTCAAGGGATATGCTTAAAGATCTGCCTGCAGTTGCTTATCAGCGAATAAATGATTGTATAAAAACGCCCTTCTTATACAGTCATAGCATCTGATTGTTTTTGTTCAGCTTATAATCAATATATAAGCATATCGCTTATCTGTCAAACAATAGCATATCAAAGCTTAAAAAACAGTAAAACGAGACTTTTTGCTTTTTATTTCCCGCTATTCGTGTTACAATGTGAATTACTAAAATACATAAGGAGAATTTGCAATGTTTCGTTTGTGGGCAAGAACTTTTCAAAACAACCATATGCTCAGGGATACGGTCATCTGCGATGACCGCCCTGAAACGCGCACACACAAAGTGTTTGACGCACTAGAAGCAGTCTGTTACCAGTTTGACCTCGGGAAACCAATCTGGCTGGATTCCAATGTTTCTGATTTTAAGAAACACGATAAGACCCGCTTTTCCGCAGACAATTTTATCGAGGCGATTGACTTTGACTATCTTGAAATACATGTGATTGAGGAGGACTGAGCAGTCCTCTTTATTATCATGTGTCAGACTTTTAAAAACACATCACACTTTCGGAATCATTTCTATTTCATTCATATTTTTCATAATCTTTACATTTTTTGATAATCCTGATTGACATTGAATATAATAAGTAGTAGTATTGTATTAAGCGATATGTAGTTTTTAAAACTACATTACATTTTATTGAAATCCACATTCTGTTTCAATCGACAGAATATTAGGGCTTAAGAATATATAATAATAAGAAAAATACATTGTAATCGAGGAGGAGTATCTTATGCAGTTGACAATCAGGGAACCCGGAAGCGCGATAACGCATTTTATCGCATGTCTCATGGCGGCTATCGCCGCGTCGCCGCTCATCGTGAAGGCGCACGGCGGCATGACAGCCGTGTCGCTCGCCATCTTTGCCGCGAGCATGATTCTTTTGTATGGGGCGAGCGCGCTGTACCACAGCGTCAATGTCACCGATAAGGTTTTGCGTGTCTTTCGCAAAATTGACCACATGATGATTTTTGTGCTGATCGCAGGCTCTTACACGCCGGTATGTCTCATCGTCCTCGGCGGCAGTATGGGATATACTCTGCTGGCTCTCGTATGGGGCGTCGCAGTCGTTGGCATGTGTGTCAATGCATTGTGGATCACCTGCCCGAAATGGTTTTCCTCTATTATTTATATCGCTATGGGCTGGCTGTGTCTGCTCGTTTTCGGTACCCTGTGGAACACGCTTCCCCACGCGGCGTTCGGGTGGCTTCTGGCTGGCGGTATCATCTATACGATCGGCGGTGTTATCTATGCGCTGAAGCTTCCTGTGTTCAACTCACTGCACAAATATTTTGGCTCGCATGAGATTTTTCACCTCTTCGTGATGGGCGGAAGTATCTGCCACTTTATCTTTATGTACTGTTATGTGGCATAGCAGCGCTCTCTGCTATGCTTCCGCACAATTCTGTATATTAATTTGTAATATACGCCGATGCCCCCCTATACAATATCTTTCTTCTACATTGGCGTGTATATAAAAAGCATGTACCATCCCCCTGTTAAAAGGCGTATTGTACATGCTTTATTTATGCACAGGAAAACATTCACTTCTCTGCCAATGTTCATCAGCTCTGCAAAACTTTCATGCGGTAGAACTCGCCCTTCAGATCCATCAGTTCCTCAAACGTGCCGTACTCCACACATTTTCCATCGGCAATCACCGCAATCCGGTCCGCATCGCGAATCGTTGACAAGCGGTGCGCCACGATAAATGTCGTCCTGCCTTTCACCAGATTATTGATCGCTTCCTGTATCATTTTTTCCGAGATGCTGTCAAGCGCTGATGTCGCTTCGTCCAGCACGATAATTTTCGGATTGCGTATGAGCGCCCTCGCTATGGCAATCCGCTGGCGCTGCCCGCCGGACAGTTTCCCGCCGTGCTCTCCTACTGCAGTGTCCAGTCCCTTTGGAAGGCTCTCAACCAGATCGCTCAGATTCGCTGCGCGCACCACCTCCGCAAGCTCCTCGTCCGTCACATGTTCGCAGCCATATGTAATATTCTCCCGAATCGTCCCTGAAAACAGAATCGAAGTCTGCGGCACAACAGCCAGATGCTTTCTGTAGGTGCGCAGGTCGATCTGACTCATATCGTGTCCGTCAAGCAGAACCTTCCCCTCGCTTGCCATATGAAAGCCAATGACCATATTCAATATCGTGGACTTTCCAGCGCCCGATTCCCCGACAAAAGCGATGGTCTGTCCCTGCTCTACATGCAGGTTCAAGTGATTCAGCACCTGATTTTCATTGTTACTGTAATGAAAACTGACTTCCTTGAAATCAAAGACGCCGTCTACATCGGTCAGCTCTTCCTTGCCCTCATTGCGCTCCACGTCCTCAGACAGCAATACCTCTCCGATTGAATTTACCGATTCGACACCCTTGGTGATAATCGGAAGCAGTGTCACAATCGCTGACACCTGGTTGACCACGGTGGAAAAATAACTCTGGTAGAGCGTGATATCTCCGACCTGAATACTTCCCTTCACCGCAAGATACCCGGTAAACGCCAGACAGATCACCTGAAAAATCTGGAAGATCGCCCAGCCGACAGATCCAAACAGCGCCTGCACCACATCCAGCTGATATCCCTTTTCCGCCACTGCGAAGAGCTGGCTGCTGATTTTTCGCACTTCCTCGTCCTCAAGGGCGTGCGCCCTTGTCACGGGTACAAGCTCCACCATCTCCATGACGCGGGCGGAGGTCTCCTCCATCTCTTTTCGAAATTCCCTGTTTTTGTTCTTCATCACATTTCGGAAGGACACCATCGTAATTGCCGCAACCGGCGCCGCAAACAGGAAAAACACAAGCACTGTCTTACTCTTTGAGCCAGTGACAATCAGTGCCACACCGATATTGAGGACAATGTTTAATATGTTCAGAAACATCTGTGTGGACAGCGTCTCCACCGCCTCGACATCACGCATAATCTTGGACTGAAGCCGCCCGGACTGTGTCTCCACATGATACGATATGGAAAGCTGCTGCAATTTCCGCACCAGCGCCTTGCGAAGCCCGGTCTCCACATAGCGCGTCGCCAGGCTTTTGTAAGCGGTGTACAGATAATTCATGGGAACGTTAATCACGATCAGCACACCCTCAAACGCGGTGTAAAAGATGATATTCCGCACTGTGTCTGGATTTCCTGTTGTCACATCGTTGATGATACTCGCCGTCAGAATCGGCAGCACCCACACGCAGGCGTGCTTGATAAAAAAGCTGATTACCGCCAGCACAAACTTGTGATAATTTCCCCGGTACAGGGAAATCAGTATCTTCATCGGGTGTCCCTGATACCTCCGATAGCACTCGATAAACCAGCTCTCTGTGTCAATCTTGTTTCTCGGCGATATCTTTCTCTCAAAATCTTTCATTCTGGTCTCCTCTTTCCTGGGCAGCCGCACAGATAACCTGTGCATCCCGCCCTGTCATCCCAATACTCCTCATGCTGTCATTATACAGCATAAATCTATAATATTCTTCCAGAATATTGTGTAAATGTATCGTTTTTTTACTTTTTTATGCTGTTATGCATTTAAGACAGCCTTCTTCTATTTCCGCCATACAGGATGCTCTTTACACACTCAGTATATAACAAAAAATTGAAAGATACTATCATCAATATCTTTCAATTCTCATCCATGTGCTGTTCTGCCACCTGCATTGTTATAATACGCTTTTCACCCAAATAGGAAAAGTGCTTTCCATCATATGGATATAGGGTAGATTTTGCCAGCTCCTTATTACCGGACGGAAAACAGCAGATGCATAGTATTGGAGAACGATTGATCTTCATTCAGATAATCGAATGCCAGCTTTGCTGCATTCGCAGGATTCCCGTTTTCTCTCTCTGCGGCATATGCAGAGGCAGCGCGCTTCAACGTGTCTGCCAGCCTTTGCCCATACCTGTTTGGCAATGGAGCTGCCAGGGCTTTCTGTCCGCCGAACATTTCTCTGTTCCGCTGCAGTATCTCCTTTGATTTTGCTGCAAATTCCATTTCATCTGCGATTCGTCCAAAAGCTTCATTGAGGTACTGCAAATCTTCTTCCAGTGTCACTTTGTGATACTGCAGTCTGCCGTTTTCGTCCATTCCATCTGATACATAGGCATCCCTGGTTCCATCTGCGTGCCCTTTTTGTAACATCTCGTACTGTCTCGTATATGCATCCATGCGGGCCGCGATCAGATCGTCAAGCGTATAGCCTCCCTTTGCCTTCTTGACCACATCTATGGAATTTTGTACATCTTCCCTCATTGCCCACAGCATCTCATCAGACGGGTTCATGCTCAGCTTCGGCAGAATTTCTCTCATTCGCTGGATCTCGTCGATATCAATCTGTTCGAATGCCCCCTGCGTCTGCGCGCGCAGTGCCTCCAACCCTTCCCTTGACAAATCAACAGAATCCGTCTTAATCCGAATGTCCTTACATTCCGGCACCGCATCCTTTATATATCTGGTTTGACTGTTTTCATATACATTTCCATAATTTTCTTCTATTCGCAGCATTCGCCCTCTCTCCTTCTATCACAATTTTATCCCGTTATGCCCGACTCCTTGGACTGCCTCTATTGCGCCGAGTCTTTTCCCTCTGTTTATCGGCAAATCTGGCGCTTCAAAGCGAATTATTTTTATAAGCCCGCGTAATAATCCCAGATACGGTTCAGCTCACTTTTTGACACAGCAGCGCTGCCGGAATCTGACGGAAAATCCCCCTTATTGATGGCAGACATAAATATCCGGTATGCCTGTTCCCTAATCTCCCCCTTTTTCGGTTTCACGCTGTCCGAAGAAACTGGCTGCGGCTGATGAATTACCTGCTCTTTCACCTGACCGCCTGACTGATGGTATATAATCTGCGGCTTAAAATCCTGCAGATCCCGCAACATTTCTGTAAAATGTGCCATCGCGCTGCTGTGCTGTTCATAGGCTTTGTCCAGCAGCTCCAATTCCTTCTCTTTGGTCAATTGCTGTATGCTTTTATCATCAGCGACATAAAAGGACTGCTCCTGCTGTTCCTGACTCATATTCGCATATTT
>CAMWXA010000194.1 GCA_947178035.1 uncultured Lachnospiraceae bacterium
AATATTAATTATCGTAATGATGATAGTATAAATAAAAATTTAAGCGTCAAAGCTGCAAAAAAGAGATATTGATTGACAGTATTTTGTATATGTTGTATAATCAAACTATATCGTTAATTGTCTGCAAATAAGAAATTATATTGGGGGATGGAAATGTCGGGATTTGATAGAGATGCGTTTTGGAGTAAAATTTTGTCTTTGTATTATGATGCAAAAAATAACAATTATATAGTAAAGCTTGACGAGGAGCAAATCAAGGAGCTTACGGCGATATATATTGATTTGTACATACCAATGGAGAATCTGGGACATTACGATGATGAAAAGATTATTAAAAAAATGATGACTGCAATTACGTCAATATATAAGGTTGACAAAGATACCATGGGAAACGCTGGAGAGATTGTTCAGCTGGTCAACACGGTTAATTATGACGGAAGAAATATGTACATTAGATTTGCTAAAATATCTCCAGTGAAAATGCGGCGTTTGGAGTTAGGTAAATCAAGGCAGCAGATTGCGGAGCGTATGGGGTATAGTGTATCTGCTGTGAGGAATTGTGAGGCTTCTTTCTGCGATTTAACGAAGCAGCCGGAGAAGCTCGTGCGAAAGCTTGCAAGGGCGTTGGAGTGTGAACCAGAGACTTTGTATAATCCATAATACAATGAAAATAGTGAATATTTAAAATGGAAAGAGAAAAGGAACAGCAATAGTCAATGCATAATAAAAAGAGAAGAATAACCAGAAAAGACATGAAAACAATATATGAAATAACATACAGTTTTATGGCAAAAGTAAGATATGACCACGTGTCCTCCTTTGCAGGACACGCGGCCTTATTTTTACTGATGTCATTGTTTCCGATGGCAATGTACTGTATCTCGATTTTTAGTTATCTGCCAATCGACACAGGGCGTTTTACCCAATATCTGTTGACGATTATTCCTGAGGGGTTTACACCGCTCTTAAACCAGATTCTGGCGGAAGCATATGAAGAGAGCACCACCATGATGAAGTCCTTTACCATAATTGTGATGCTTTTCTGTGCATCCAAGGGCGTGTATGCAGTGATCATCGGTATGAATGCAGTATACGGAATTCGGGAGACAAGAGGAATGCCGCTTTTGTATGCGCTCGCAGTCTCTTATGTGGTGATATTTTTTGCTGCGATCGGACTTATGATGGTCCTGATTGTTTTGGGTAACAATATTTTTAACTGGCTGCTTCAATTTGTGCCGGGCATGGCTGTTTTTTCGAACTTGTTTCGCTATGGAAAATATCTGTGTATGCTCATTTTTCTGCTTGTCTTTTTCCTATTGATTTACATGAATGTCCCTAACAGGAGATCAAAGATTCGCTGTGAATTTCTGGGCGCGCTGTTTTCCACAATCGCATGGCTGGTGTACTCGTGGGTGTTTTCCTTTTATATCAGCAATTTTGCCAATTATTCTGTCACTTATGGAAGTCTTGCAACCGTCGTGGTATTTATTTTATGGCTCTATGGAACGATGAACATTATATTTGTGGGGGCTGAGATGAATGTGGTGCTTCGCAAAATCGCAGAATATGGATACAATTACAAAAGGGCATACGAGTACTATAAGGATAAGTATCATGGAGAATTATTTAAACAGCGAGGGATCGTGGTGCAGCTCAAGGCAAGGAGAAGGGCAGCAGATAAGAAAGACATATGAGAGCGGCTTAGTCATTTGTGATGATTACATAGCTGGAGGAAATATATGCTTCCGAACCTTCGTATAGAATTTTGCTCCAGCCGTTGTCCTGTATCTCGATGATATCAAAAGTGGTCCCTTCATCCACTGTGTAGAGAACTCTTGCATCCTCAGAGGCAGCGTCGCGAATGTTTACTCGCGTTGATGTCTTCCCATGCATTGTGCTGACAGGCGGTTCCTCAACGGGTGTTTCCGTAGGATTGGTGGTATTTTCCGACAGTTGTGTGTCTTCGGTGAGATTGGAGGCCTCCGTAATCATAGCTGTCTCAGGCTCATTGACAATTACGTAGCGCGGTCTGGTCACGATACAGAAAATGAGAAAGCAGATTGAGACAGACATAAGGGTTATGATAGATATTAATATTGCATTGATTGTAGTTTTTTTCATGTATTGTCACCTCGCTTTTATGCATATAAGTAGATGTATAATATATAAGTATATCCTATGTTGTCTTAGTTGGCAAGAAATCATAGGATTTGTTTATTCTTCTAACATTTTATTAATATAATTGTAACATTTTATGAGAGTGGGAACAGTGTTATTGCTCAGATATCCATATTCAGATATCCATATAATGTAGAAGGAACAGTAATGACTGTAACTAAAAATTAAGAAAATTACCCTAATTTGATTGACAGGATATGTTGATTGTGGTATCATATTTTTCGGTAATAGCAATTGAAGATTTGTACATGCTGCTATAGCACAGTCGGTAGTGCGCAACATTGGTAGTGTTGAGGTCACCGGTTCGATTCCGGTTAGCAGCTTAAAAAAAGAATATCCTTTTGGATATTCTTTTTTTATCGCTTATGGTTAATCTGTATCGGATAAAGGTTCTGTGGGAGCTACAGGTACTGGAGGTGTTGCAGTAGCATCACCAGCTCGTTGCTGCATTTCAAATATTTGCATCTGCAGAACTTCCTGCGCATTTGGTGCTGTCATAAAAGTACTGTCGTGAGGACATAATTGTGTGTTCTCAGTATTTTCCGCTTCCGGCAGACTTGTGAGGGCAGAGGCAAGATTGTTGTCCTGAAGTCGTGCAGGAACTTGTTCAATGATAGATGCCTGCTTGAAAGGACATTCTTCGGTAGCTGTAAGCCCACTGTACATACAAGTATTTGAAAAATAATGTACATCACAGTATTCTGTGGGAACAGTACCCTCTGCAAAATATTCGGTCTTGACACAGCCTTCATTGTCACACACACCTGCGATGGGGAGCTTACCAGATTTGGAACAAATCGAAGCTGTGACAATGCCGTTCACCATAGGAAATGACTTATATTCAAGGTCTGCATGAATTCTTGACATGACAGCTTTCCACATGGTCTTGGACAGATTTTTTTCCGCTGAGGTGGTCATGCTTACATTATTGTCATAGCCAGTCCATGTTGTGGCGGTGTAGTAAGGCGTAAAACCAGAAAACCATACATCTTTATAATCGGAGGTTGTTCCTGTCTTTCCCGCAATAGCCATGTTGCCGAAATTGACGGAACCACCAGTACCTGTGGTGACAACATCAACCATAGCGCTTGTGAGCAGCCATGCAGTCGTCTGCTTGATCACTTGAGTGGACTCAGGTGCAGTGTTGTCGATTAAGACATTTCCGTCATGATCAAGAATCTTTGTATATAATTTTGGTTTGATATAGGTTCCCTGATTGGCAATCGTGGCATAAGCAGCGTTTAGTTCCAGATTGGTAACGCCGTCAGTGATGCCGCCAAGTGCAAGCGGCTGGCCGATATCGGACATAATAGAACCATCTTTTTCAACGCGCTTTTCAACAAGTGTTGTAAATCCAAAGTTTTGCAAATAATCAAATCCCAGCTGCGGAGAAATCTGCGTGAGCGTCTTAACGGCTACCACGTTTGCTGATTGTGCGATACCATAACGAAGACTCAAAAGACCTCGATAATTGCTTCCCCACCAGTTTTTTACAGGTCGTCCGCCAGTGTAGTTAAAAGGAGCATCATTCTGCACGTCAGCAAGAGTCAGGCCAGCACTGTCAAGCGCAGGTGCATAAGTCGATACAACTTTAAATGTGGAGCCGGGCTGTCTGGTAGTATTCGTGGCTCTATTGAGGGTACGGCTTGCTTCCTTGGTGCCGCGTCCGCCTACCAGGGCAACGATATAGCCAGTGGACTGATCCTCGACAGTAATGGATACTTGCGGCTGCGGTGTCAGAGTGATGCGCTCGCTTTCTACTTTATCTCCCTCAGCCATCACATCATGTTTGTATGCCTCGATGGCTTCATATGCTTCATCCTGTGACGCGTAGAGCAGATTAAAGGATGCGTTCTGCTCTTTGTAATGTGCTCTGAACATCTCAGTGCTGTGGTTTTCCTTTTCGCCGTTTGCTTTTTCGATGGTGAGCGCATAGTTTAGATACCATTTGGTATTCGAGGGATAATTCTCCTCATTTTCATACACTTCGTCACAGATTGCCTGAATGTCAGGATCCTGTGTTGTGTAGATGCTCAGACCACCGCTGAACAAAAGTCTGTGCGCCTGTGTTTCATTGAAACCCTTTATTTCCATAAGATCGGCAATTACCTGCTCCGTAACCTCGTCTACAAAGTATGTATAGACGGAATTGCTTTCGGTCTCCTCATTTACTGCCAGAATACGGCTGTAGACATCGTCAGCCATCGCCTCATCATACTCAGCCTGTGTGATATATCCCTGCTCTTTCATATTCTCAAGAACAATATCGCGTCTTGTTTTATTGAAATCAGGGTGAGAGATCGGATTGTATCTGGAAGGATTTGACGTGGTGGCAGCAATAACAGCACATTCCGAGAGCGTGAGCTGATAGGGTTGTTTGTTAAAATAGCGCAGAGCAGCAGCCTTAACGCCCAGGGTGTTTTGTCCCAGGTTGATCGTATTCATGTAGATTTCCAGAATTTGTTCCTTTGACATCTTCTTTTCCAATTCCAGGGCAAGGTATTGTTCCTGAATCTTACGTTTTATCTTCTGGATATCACTTTCGTTGGTCCAGTTGTCAAAAACATTGTTTTTGATAATTTGCTGTGTGATGGTGGATGCTCCCTGTGAGAGCTTGCCTTCGCGCAGTACCAGGAAACCAGCGCTCAGGATACGCTTGATGTCAATACCGTTGTGTTCATAAAAACGTTGGTCCTCGATCGCGACGAAGGCATCGCAGAGGTACTGGGGTATTTTATCAATCGTCTCAGAGCTTCTGTTGGAATTGGCGGCAACCAGCCTTGTTAACTCGTTGCCCTTGGCGTCATAGACAACTGTGGCAAAGCCTTGCGGAAGAACCGCCGCGGGGTCCACATCGGGTGCGCAGCTCAAGATACCCTTGAATGCACCAATTCCGAAACACACGCCAACGATCATCAGTGACAAAGTGCCAATCAGTATGATTTTCAGCACAGATACAAAGAACAATTTTTGGATTTTTATGCTTTTTGAAGTAAGGGATTTCTGGACTTTTGCAATTCCTCTTTTCCCATAATTCATAGAATCACCTCCGTAAAACATTGTATTATATAAAATTTCATTCTACTCATTATAACAAATTACTATGTGCAAATAAAGGATTTTTTTGAGAGTTTACACAGAATTAATATATTTGGCTGCTGTTCGGACATCCCTATGAGCAGTGGGAATTATGCGCCAAATGAATAAAAGCCTTAGCTTTTTTTGCTGCAATTTGCGTGCAAATATTGCTGCTGTTTACCACTTCAAAGTATAAATTGTGTCAAAATCAGATGGTCTGAACAGTTCCTGACAATATTTTTCTGTGAAAAGCATGGTAATGATAGTTTATCCAGCGGTTTACATTTTATACAGACTTGGGTTATGATATAGTGAGATTGTATGAAATTTGCACAGGGAGGTTTAATATGGAAAAGGGCATTAACAGTCAGGAATACGAAGATTATTTGCTGCTCACAAAAGGAGCTGAAGCGGAGCTTGTGGAAAAGAAGTCCAGATTTATAGCGACAGTCCGCCCTGTCGTGAGCGAGGAGGAGGCAGCTGCTTTTATAGAGGAGATGAAAAAGAAATATTATGATGCGAGGCACAACTGTTCTGCATTTGTGATAGGAAGCAAGGCGCAGATCACGAGAAGCAGCGACGATGGAGAACCGAGTGGCACGGCAGGACGGCCTATGCTGGAGGTGCTTTTGGGAAGTGGGATCAGAAATATTGCCGCGGTAGTTACGCGGTATTTTGGAGGCACTCTTCTGGGAACAGGCGGTCTCGTGCGGGCATACTCAGGAGTGCTGAAGGAGGCCCTTGCAAAGTGTGAGGCATCACGCCGGCATTTTGGAGTCCGATTCAGGATTAATACAGACTACAACGCGGTCGGAAAGATTCAGTATATCCTTGCCAATAAAAATATCAACATCGAGGATAGTGTCTATGCGACAGATGTGGAAATGACGGTCATAGCGCCAATTGAGGAGTATGACCGTCTGTGTAAAGAGCTCGTGGAAGCGACAAGCGCCCGGGCAAAGATTGCGGAAATCGAGAGAGCGTATTATTTTTTATCTGAATGAACAAGGCCCTGCGGATTTGTCTGCGTATCGGTTCATCCCGGCTCGGAGATGCGTGATACCCCTACAAAGATTTCAGATATTTTGTACCATGTGGGGTAGTCTACAATTCCTGTGGGAGCGAGACCGAAAATACGCTGGAATGTACGAACTGCGTCGGCTGTGGCAGTGCCGAATATGCCATCCTCAACAATGCGCGGGATTGCTGGATAGTTTTGTGCAATGCGGTTTAACTGCTGCTGCATCTGCAGAACTTTTTGTCCCGAAGAACCGATCGTCAGGTCATAGCCTGGCCACGACGAAGGAACACCTGATATGTAGGTGGTAGAGTTAATGTACATATCATTTCCATAATAATAACGGATGATTTCGATCGGTGTGTATCCCTGGTCGCCAAGATATTTGCTTCCCCACTGGGAGAGCCCGTCGCAGGTTGTGCGGTTCCCGTCGCAGTAAGAAGTAAAGATTGGCTGGCGCACTCCTGGACGCGACAGGAAGTTTGAGAAGATAGAGTCCACGATGCGGCTGATATTTTCATAGATATTTCTGCCGTGAATCCATTTCTGGTCGTAGGCCGTGGAGGAAGTGATGGTGAAATTGTAGCCTTGGTTCCGGTACCACTCCGTATATAGTTTCGAGTAGAATCAGAAAAGTTCTGTATAAAGAACTTTTGGTGCAATTAGAACCAAAAAAATACAGAACAAGCAGCCAACCGTATACAGTAATAGGATTATAATGTAAATTGATAATACAAAAAGACAGGACAAGCTGTTCCTGTCTTTTTCTTATATGGTGTAGGCACTTATTTATTTCAAATATTTCAACTTTTCTGCAATGATTGAAAGATACGGTTACTGCTGTTTCCTTTGCATTCCGCACAAAAATCAGCCAGTAAGTCCGTACACCATCACCACAGACACACATAGTCCAAAGCGTTAGAATGAACCAAAAGAAAAAATAAAATGTTGCGGAGGTTCATGGAAATGTTAAAGAATATGCAGGAAGTTTTGGAATACGGGTTTGAGGTCTTAAATGAGGTTTACTTCGGTAATGCACTGCCGCCTGTTGTGATAACGATTATGAGTTCCCCCAAGACATACGGGCATTTCACCACGGGCAGGGTTTGGAAAGCGGAGGAAAACCATTATAACGAGATAAACATCAGTGCAGAGCATTTGGACAGAAACATTGAGGAAACAATGGCTACACTAATGCATGAGATGGTGCATTACTACTGCCAGTTAAGCGGCATCAATGACACAAGCAAAGAGGGAAGGTATCACAACAGGAATTTCAAGAGGGAAGCAGAGGCAAGGGGATTGATTATCAGCTATTGTAAATATATCGGCTATTCCGTTACGGAGCCGTCAGAAGGGTTTATTGAGGTCATACAAAGTCATGGTGTGGAAAAACCTTTGGATATAAACCGCGACGGTAAAATGATCATTACGGGCACCGGAAACGGTTTGGATGGGAATAACGGTACAGACGGAAACGGAAATCAGACGGGGAAGAAAAAAACAAGTACAAGAAAATACCAGTGCCCCTGCTGTGGAAACAGTTTTCGCGCAACAAAAAATTTAAACGTGCTGTGCATGGACTGTAATGTACAGTTTGTAAAATTGGAAAAGTGATTTTGGCGGTGCACTGCCAAAAATAAAAAATGTCGGGACATAGCCATATACAGTGTATGGTAAATGTTCCGGCATTTTATTTTGTTAATGTGTGCCTGTAAATCTGCTCTGAAAAGAAAACGGATATAAATGATATATGTTTCAAATGGTGTGTCAAAAAAGGCGCCACTGCTCTATCGGGACAGTTTTTATGTGTAAAAAGTGTATGAA
>CAMWXA010000195.1 GCA_947178035.1 uncultured Lachnospiraceae bacterium
TTCAAGACCTTTTCAAAAAGCGAATGGCAGAATCAAAAAACGTATGAGTGCCTTAGTTTTGGACACAATATGATAAAAGGAAAAGCTAAAGCTTTATCAATAAAAACACATACCCAAACACCAACATCAAATGAAATGTTTCGCCCTGATATGAATTTAACAAGCTACTCGTTCGTCATCATACCCAATGTCATGATGCTGGATCAAAAGGGTATTTTTGAAAAATAAGTTGTGCAATTTCAACTAAAAGTAACCATTGAAAGTGTTGATTGGAATAGGTTTTCAATTCATTTGTTATGCAATTATTAGGGCTTAAGTTAACGACTTTGCATCATACTATCTCGCAACAAATTAAATGAATTCCTAACCTAGACAATCCAGAACCAAGATTTTGCCATTTTGCACAAGATTTATTCGTTAAGTGCCTGCTCAGCTGTGCATCCAGCCACAATAAGACCAATCCTGCAAACAAAAAAGGTATATGCAGCCCTATCATCGCACATACCTTTTCTTTGTCCTTCTATTTCACAATACCGTAATCGCAAAATTTCCTCGCAAGCATTAATTATGCTCCGCTTCTCTCATGCCGACTGCCTCATCAAAACTGCAAGGAAACGGACTCGTTTTAACTTTTCACACCAAACTACACAATCGCCTTCTTCGGGCACTTCTCCTTGCAAGCGCCGCAGCCGGTACACTTGCTCTGGTCGATATGCGCATGGAAATCCGTCACTGTCACGGCTCCTGAAGGGCACACTTTCACGCAGAGACTGCAGCCGATACAGCCTGTCTGACAGGCTTTCATCGTGACTGGACCTTTGTCTTTGGAACTGCACGCCACTGCTGCCTTTGCCTCATAAGGTATCAATTCAATCAACTGCTTCGGACACGCAGCCACACACTTTCCGCATGCCTTGCACTTCTCCTTGTCGACCTTCGCAATGCCATTCACAATATGAATCGCATCAAACGGACATGCCTTCACACAGTTTCCATATCCCAGACAGCCATGGCCGCAGGACTTCGCGCCGCCGTCCGGCACATATCGCACCATACCGCAGTCTTCCACTCCTGTGTACTCATAGATTTGTGTCGTCTTCCCGCAGTCACCCGCACACTTCACAAAAGCCGTCATTCTGACCGCCTCGCCTGCCTCCACGCCCATGATGGCAGCGACCTTTTTGCCGACAGGCTCTCCGCCGACAGGGCAGGCATTCACTGGCGCCTCGCCCTTTGCGATTGCTGCGGCGAGTCCTGAACATCCGGGATATCCGCAGCCGCCGCAGTTATTTCCGGGAAGCACGCCCAGGACGGCCTCCTCCTTCTCATCCACCTCTACCTTAAACACAATACTTGCTATACCGAGGAAGATACCCAGGAATAAACCGACTCCGCCCACGACCACTACCGCAGTCACTATTGCTGAAATATTCATATTTTCCCCCTCCTATAGCAATCCTGAGAACCCGCAGAACGCAATCGCCATCAGTCCCGCTGTGATCAGCACGATCGGCATTCCCTTAAAAGATTCCGGTATATCATTGTACTCCATCTTTTCGCGGATTCCGGCAAGAATCACAATCGCAATCATAAATCCGACTGCCGTAAACAATCCGCTTGCAATGCTAAATCCGATTCCATAATTCTTCTGTACGTTTGTGAGTGCGATACCGAGCACTGCACAGTTTGTTGTGATCAGCGGAAGATATACGCCAAGCGCCTGATAGAGCGACGGGACATATTTTTTAAGAAACATTTCCACAAACTGCACCAGGGCAGCGATCACCAGGATAAATACAATCGTCCGTAAATAGGTGATGTCACACGGTTCCAGAATCACCTTGTATATGACAGCCGCCACACCGGACGCGATGGTTATGACGAAAATAACCGCACCGCCCATGCCTGCTGCCGTGTCAACTTTCTTGGAAACGCCAAGGAACGGACAAAGCCCCAGAAACTGACTCAACACGACATTGCTCACAAGCGAGGAGCTGATCATCAATATCAATAAATCCTTTACTACGTCAAGCATCTTTCTTTCCTTTCTGCGCCTTCCCGCGCATAGAATTTTCTAAGATTTTTTTGCGTCCGCAACAGAGCCCGGTGCTCCATCTACATCGACAAAGCGGCGCGCACATCCACTGTCAGAGCAGTTTGCACAGTCCGAACTGCAGCCCGACTGAATTTTGTCCACATTCTGACCCTTTTCCTGCATCTTTCTCTTGACGCGGTTCTGCAGTGCGGTGAGCGCGGCAAGCACGAAAAATGCTCCTGGGGCAAGCACAAAGATACTGATTGGCACATACTCGATTGGCTCTGACCTTCCAAGCAAGGAAGAAATGCCGCCAAGTACCTTATTGAACACAGGCACTCCAAATATTTCACCGGCTCCCAGCAGCTCTCTCACCGCACCGATTGCCGTGAGTGCCACTGTAAATCCGAGTCCCATTCCCAGACCGTCAAATATGGACGGAATAACAGGATTCTTCGATGCAAAGGACTCCGCACGCCCAAGGATAATACAGTTCACAACAATCAGCGGAATATATAATCCCAGCGCCGAGTAAAGACTTGGTATAAACCCTTCAAGCAGCAGCTCCACCATCGTGACAAAAGAAGCCACGATGACGATAAACGCCGGGATTCGAACCCGGTTCGGAATAATGTGCCTTAACAGGGAAATAATAGCGTTGCTGAGCACCAGCACTGCTGTCGTGGTCAGCCCCATGCCAAGTCCGTTGATGGCTGATGTCGTCACCGCGAGCGTCGGACACATTCCAAGTGCCAGCACAAAGGTAGGATTTTCTTTTACAAGTCCATTGAAAAAGACCTCCATGGAACTTTGCTTTGCTTCACTGTTCATATCACTCATTGATGACACCTCCTTCGGTTCCTGCAAGTACATTCTGGAAAAACAGCAGACCGCCGTTTACTCCGTTGACTACCGCGTTCGTCGTGATTGTCGCCCCACTGATCGCATCGATCTCACTGTCGCTTGCCGAACCTGATTTTGTGTATGTAAAGTACTCAACCTTTTTGTCTGCAAACTGCGGAACAAGCACATCGCCTGCCTTCATACCCAGACCAGCTGTCTCTGAAATACTCAGAAGCGATATACCGTTCAGCGTCCCGTCAAGCGTCACGCCCATGGAAAACTGGATATCGCCGCCGTAACCCTCATGATCGGTAACCGTGATCACATATCCCAACAGCTGACCAGAGCCGTCAAGCGCCTGCATCACCTCGTCAATATCCACATTGGAATCCAATCCTGTCACAAAATATGCCGTAGGACCATCCTCACTCATCACAGCCTCAAAGGACTCCGCCTCCGCAAACACATTCTTGCAGGCCTCCGCCTTTGCCTTCGCCTTCTGCTGCGCGATTGGTTCCTTCGTGACATCATACACAAATCCCAGAAGCAATCCAGCCACAAGTGTTATCACAAAGAGAATCAGCGCATCTTTTATCATTGATTTCTTCTCACTATCCATATCAATAACCTTACCTCCTTTTATATTCAGCCCCTGCGAAGAATGCCTTGCCCTATAGGCATTCTTCTAAAAACTTAGAAGGTCTTAGACACCGTCTTTTGGTGTCTTAGAGCTTCTTAGTTTTTTTCCAAAAGCTGTAGGCTTTGTAACCCTTTCGATCAGCGGAACTAACAGATTCCCAAGAATAATCGCATAGGAAACCCCTTCCGCAGATGGTCCGAAGATTCTGAAAATACCTGTCATAATACCCAAAAAGATGCCAAACACATACTGGCCGTTTTTCGTGATCGGTCTGGTGACATAGTCCGTCGCCATGAAAAATGCTCCCAGCATCAATCCGCCGCCCGCAAGCTGCGATAAGATATAGTTGATATCCAGCCCACGTCCGCTAAACAACAGAATAAACACGACAAAACTCAGAATATAGGAAGCCGGCACGCGAAGATCAATCACCTTCATCACCAGCAGAAACACTGCACCGATCAGCAGCGCGATCATGCTTGTCTCACCGATCGTCCCTGCAGTCCGCCCTATAATCATATTCAAAAGCTCCGGCGCACCTTCACCTGACTTGATTGCCGCAAGCGGTGTTGCTCCTGTATATGCGTCACAGTCAAAATTCGTCATAATAGAAGTAAATGAGATAAGCAGAAAACATCTGGCACCAAGCGCCGGATTCATAAAATTCTGCCCCAGACCTCCAAACAGCATCTTCACCACAATGATTGCAAAGACTCCGCCGATCACGCCGATCCACAGCGGCGCTTTGGGCGGCAGATTCAATGCCAGGAGCAATCCCGTGACAACAGCGGAAAAATCCCCGATTGAAATCTTCTTTTTCATACATCTGTCATATATGTACTCTGTCAGCACAGTCGCCGCCACTGTGACCAGCACCAGAAGCAGCGCATGCAGACCGAAATTGAATACCCCAAATACCGTCGCCGGAAGCAGCGCGATCACCACATACTGCATGATGCGTGACGTCGTATCCTTCGACCGGATATGTGGGTTTGATGATACCTTTAACATATTCAGTAACCCCCTATTTTTTCCTCTTTCCAAGAATCGTCTTCCTCATGGATTTGATGGACTGCGTCAGCTGTCGCTTCGCCGGACAGACAAAACTGCAGCATCCACACTCACAGCACTCCATCCCGTCATTTGCAACAAAAGCCTCCTCATCGCCGTGCTGCGCGAGGACTGCAAGCTTTCTCGGAACGACTCTTCCCGGACACGCATCCACGCATCGCCCGCAATTGATACAAGGACTCGGTTCCATGGCGGACACTTCATCTTTCGTCATGCACAGAAGCGCAGACGCCGTCTTTGTCGTAGGTACATTCAGGTCAAACAGGGCAAATCCCATCATCGGTCCGCCCGATACTACCTTTTCCGGCTCCGTCTTAAAGCCGCCTGCCTCCTCAATCAAATCGTGATAGTTCATGCCGATTCGGACATAGAAATTTCGCGGATCATTGACCGCATCACCTGTGACGGTAACAATCCTGTTCATGAGCGGTTTTCCTTCTGCAACTGCATGATAAACAGCTACGATTGTATCCACATTGTCAACCACACAACCTGCATCGGCCGGAAGCATGGAAGAGTTAATCTCTCTGCCTGTTGCTGCATAGATCAGCTGCCTCTCTGCACCCTGCGGATATTTTGTCTTAAGCGCTTTCACTGTTATCTTACTCTCCTGCGCTGTCAGCCGCGTGAGCAGTTCAATACAATCCTGCTTGTTGTCCTCCACTGCCAGAATCCCCTGCGCGTTGTCAAACAGACGCAAAATAATCTTCATACCATCGATCAATTTCTGCGGCTCTTCCAACATTCTTCGATAATCTGAGGTCAGATAAGGCTCACACTCCGCACAGTTCGCAATCACATATTCAATCTTGTCCGGCTCTTTTGGCGAGAGCTTCACATGGGTCGGAAAGCCTGCGCCTCCCATCCCGACCACGCCGGCCTCCTTGATTAAATTCAAAATTTCATTCTTATTCAATTTTTCAGGATCATGCGGCGTGTACTCCACCTCCTCAAACAGTCCATCATTGTCAATGATAATGGAGTTGACCATATCCCCCGTAACAACACGTCTGGGTTCTATCGCCTTGACTGTACCGGACACCGTCGCATAAATAGGGGCGGACACAAATCCCCCTGCCTCCGCAATTTTTTGACCAGCAAGCACTCTGTCACCTTTTTTCACCATTGCCGCTGCCGGTGCCCCAATGTGCTGGCTGAGCGGATACACCATCTCACCTCTGGGTACGATGGTCTTCATGGGCTTATCCTTCGACAAATCCTTGCCATCATAGGGATGTACGCCGCCTTGAAATGTAAGTTTTGCCATCTTTCGCTCCTTCTTTCCTTTTTATTTGCATTGCCCAGCCATGTGATTTCATTGCTCCAAACAGGATGCTGCACATGGCGGATTCCGCAAAAGAGATATATTCTGATGCATGTTCAATATCTTTATAAATATTATACTATTTATTCATTTAAATTTCACTAATTATCGTAATTTTTTAAAAAATATATGCATTCACCGTGCTATTCAACCGATTCCTCTTCAAAAAAAATATCAATCGAAACCTTTAATACCTGCGACAGTCCCCACAGTTCTATGTCAGTCACAGTTCTTGTCTGGTCCTCAATCCTTGAGATGGAACCACGGCAGATATAAATGGCCAAAACCTCCAATTTATCGGATAATTCCTGCTGACTCATCTTTGCAGCCTTCCTGTAGTACTTCACTTTTTTTCCCACCATATTCTTTGCCTCTGTATCGATAATTCTTGCCATTGCTTCCTCTCCTTCCAAAAATGTCTTGTCATAGGACAAAATGAATGATATAATACTTTCTGGAATATTATGTCCTGTCATAAGACAAAGCAAAAATATGTGGCTCCACTGGCGAAATCTGCCACCAAATTCCAATTTCTGCCTGGGCGGAGCACCAAAACATGCTTGTCTATAGGACGGTGCTGTACTTACGACAGCTGTATTCCCAATATTAATCAAAATGGAGGATAAAAAATGAGACTACGAAATGTTAAAAACGCACTATGCATCGCTGCCGTTTCTGCGGCAGTTGCACTGTCAGGCGTGCCTGTGGGCGGTCTGTCCCTGACTGTACAGGCAGAAGAGGCACAAATGAACGCACTGGACGATATCCTGCAGCAGATGTATCTGCTTTACCAGAGCGGAGATTTTGCATCCATGTATGCACTGGACGCCAGCGACGCGACTAGAACTTATGCAGAACTTGTCAGGAACAGCGGAACGGACAGATATGTCATCAGCCTTGATGACAGTACACAGGCCATGCTATATGTAACGGCAGATGGCGGATATTGGTGGTACTTCGGACAGATGGTGAACAATCTGCGTCAGGGAACCGGAACCACGGTTCTGCTTGGCAGCAACTATTATGAATTTTTTACCGGAACCTATGACGCTGATTTTCCAGGCGGAAATGGATCCTACTCTATACACTGGTATGATGACGGCAGTGGATATGAACTGTCAGGAACCTTCCAGGGGATGCAGGTGAACGGTACGTATCAAGTCAATACAATCTGGCAGGAAGATGGCATTTCATATACGTGCAGTCTGCCAATTACCTATACAAACAATCATTTCACATCTATCGGTGGTGAATGGGAACTGTATGATTACTATACATACGAAGATTTTCAAGAATATTATTTTTACAATCTGTCGACCGGTGAAGGGATCTTCTATACATTAGACCAAGATGTTAACCTGGCTGCTGTGGGAATGACACCTGATGGTATCTCTGGACACTGGTGGGGAAAAAACAACGTGTCAGAAACATTTAGCAGCGTCTTCCGGGGCAGCGCGGCTGCAGTCACTATCCCAGAAACAACAACACCTGCCACTCCCGAGACTCCAGTTCCTGATGTTCCGACACCTGATGCCACAACACCCACACCGACGACTCCTGCATTTCCAGAGCAGCCCTCCGCCTTTGATACATATCTTGTACAGCGCGGCGACAATCTCTCCAAGATTGCGGAGAAAGTCTACGGAGACCGGACACAGTGGAGAAAAATCTATGATGCGAATAAAGATATTATCAGAAAAGATTACACTATCTTTGCCAATCAGACACTTGTGATCCCTGTTTCTTAAGAAGCTATACAGCTATTTATAGACATTGACTGATCATTCAAACAGTATCTCATCTTCCATGGACAATGTTTAACCACATCTTTGCCAGGCATTGTTCATGGAAGAAACCATCTTTATTCCATGTTCTCCATAATATCTCACACTTAAAAACTGCCAACGCTCAAAACACTTATCAGTAAATTCTTATCAAATCTTCTGTTCACACTTCTTGTGATTCTGGCACCATATGATTCGTTGAGAATGTATACAAAAATATGTCAAAATCAGATATGTGTAAACGTAACAAACTGTTAGGAGCTGTCATGAAATAACTTTTAATTTTGACGCAGGATAAATCCACCCATACGTCGTTGTCGTCAATCGGCGTATGGGTGGATTTAGAGCGTGTTTGAAAAATCATTCCTACCATCTGCACGTCCCACTTTGCGTGATA
>CAMWXA010000196.1 GCA_947178035.1 uncultured Lachnospiraceae bacterium
GTAAATAATATGATATAATATTAATTTGTATTAACTCCTTTTGTTTGAAAGGTGATTTTAGGTCTTTTCACTTGGAGGTATCATGATGAATCTGTATATACATGTGGCAGCGGACGAGAAGTCGAAAGTGTTGTGAAAATTGTGTAGCAGATTGTGTAAAAAAATATACAGAAAGGCAGAAATCCTTGCATAAAAGGACTTCTGAACAGGTAGGATAAATTATGAAACTAGGAATCGTCGGACTCCCGAATGTAGGTAAGAGTACATTATTTAATTCATTGACAAAGGCAGGTGCAGAATCGGCAAACTATCCGTTCTGTACGATCGATCCGAATGTGGGTGTTGTGACAGTGCCAGATGAGCGGATTAAGCTTCTGGGTGAGCTTTACCACACAAAGAAAGTGACCCCCGCCGTGATTGAATTTGTCGATATTGCAGGACTTGTGAAGGGTGCATCCAAAGGAGAGGGGCTTGGCAACCAGTTTCTCGCAAATATTCGCGAGGTTGACGCGATCGTCCATGTGGTGCGGTGCTTTGAGGATTCGAACATTGTTCACGTGGATGGGAGCATCAGCCCGTTAAGGGATATTGAAACGATTAATTTAGAGCTCATTTTTTCTGATATTGAGATCCTCGAAAGACGCATTGCAAAAGTTTCAAGAGGAGCTAAAAATGACAAGACGCAGGCTAAGGAGCTTGCGCTGGCCGAGCGCATCAAGGCGCATTTGGAAGAGGGAAAGCTGGCAAAGAGTTTTGAGACGGAGGATGAAGAGGAGATTGTATGGAGAAATGGATATAATCTTTTGACAGATAAGCCAGTTATCTTTGCAGCAAATGTGGCGGAGAATGATCTCGCAAACGATGGTACAGACAACGAAGGTGTCAAGGCTGTACGCGCGTATGCGGCGTCCGAAAATTTTGAAGTTTTCGTTATCTGTGCACAGATTGAGCAGGAGATTGCAGAACTTGATGATGACGAGAAGACCATGTTTTTGGAGGATTTGGGCTTAAAGGAATCTGGGCTAGACAAGCTGATTGCGGCAAGTTATCGCCTGTTGGGACTCATCAGTTTTCTCACTGCGGGGGAGGATGAGTGCCGCGCCTGGACGATCAGGGTTGGAACCAAGGCACCACAGGCAGCCGGAAAGATTCACACAGATTTTGAACGAGGATTTATTCGGGCAGAGGTTGTCAATTACAAAGATTTGCTGGAGAACGGATCGCTTGCAGCAGCGAGAGACAAAGGACTTGTTGGCCTGGAGGGTAAGGATTATGTAGTAAAGGACGGAGATGTAATTCTGTTCCGGTTTAATGTTTAGAGAAAATATGTTAGCGAGGTAAAAAAGACATGCCTGATACAATGGGAGTAAATGATATCGCCTTTCCACATCTTGGAATTTATCTGAGAAATCTTCCAAATCACTTTTCTGTGTTTGGCTTTCATATTGCATTTTATGGTGTGGTTATCGGCATCGGAATCATACTTGGAGTGCTGATGGCAGAGCGGATGGCAAAGGCTGAGGGAATGAACACGGATATTATATGGGATTTTGGTATTTATGCGGTTATCTTTTCTGTAATTGGAGCAAGGATTTATTATGTGGCCTTTTCATGGGATATGTATAAGGATAACCTTTTGAGTATTTTAAACCTCAGGCAGGGTGGTCTTGCCATATATGGTGCTGTGATTGCGGCTTTTATTACGCTCTTTGTGTACAGCCGGGTAAAGAAGGTTTCTCCTTATCAGATTGGTGATTGTGGTGTTTATGGTTTGATTCTTGGACAGATTCTCGGCCGCTGGGGAAACTTTTTTAACAGGGAAGTATTTGGCGGCTATACAGATTCTTTGTTTGCCATGAGACTCCCTGTTGATGCAGTGCGCCCGTGGGATATCACGCAGTCGCAGCTTGATGGCATGGCTTTGATGGGGGATGTAAATTTTATACAGGTGCATCCAACGTTTCTGTACGAGAGTGTCTGGAACCTTGGAATTTTGATACTTATGCTCTTATATCACAAGCGGAAAAAATATCACGGACAGATGTGTCTGCTTTACCTCGGGGGATACGGCATCGGCCGTTTTGTTATAGAGGGCATTCGTACCGACCGGCTTTTGATACCAGGTACCCAGATCGCAGTGTCACAATTGCTTGGACTGCTGTTGTTTATCTTTTCAGTTGTTCTTAATACAATTGTGAGAATCCGCTTGTCAAAGACATCAAATAATACAGGGAGGGGAGACAAAGCACAATGACAAAAGAAAAAATTGAGAAGCTGATAGCACACTTATCTGGCTGGGAATCCTTCCCTTTAAGACTTCAGACGGCCCAAGAGGCGTCAGAAAGGATTTGTTGCGGTGTAGAGTCCTTTTTGGGCGTGGTGCATATAATAAAGAAATGTACCACGTTCAAAGGGGATTTTTTATGGTAACCTACAAAGAACTGAAAAAAAAGGAAGTAATATGTATCAAGGACTGCAGAAGGCTTGGACATGTCTGTGACCTGGAGATTGATGAATGCAAAGGATGCATCTGTAAAATCATTGTTCCAGGCTGTAAAGGGTTTTGGTCGATGCTTACAGATGATTCTGTGATAGCCATACCATATAACTGCATCAGACAGATCGGACCGGATTTGATTTTGGTAGATATATAAAACATTTCCTTTTGCCGTATTCTGAGAACAAGTATTTTTAAAGTAGAATTTCGTCAGGGAGTGTGATATAATGTCGCCAGACATTATACCTGCCCGAATGGGCCTGAACCTGCCGTGATTGGGCAGCAGTCATGGCAAAATATACAATATAGTGCACAGAGATAACGTTTGCACGAAGTTGGGATATGGAGGAAAATACGTATGAAATTTAATTTCAAGGAGGATTCAAAACGAATTGTAGTGATCTGTGCAGCGTCAGTAGTCATGGCGCTGAACATCAAGACCTTTGTTCGGACGGGAGGATTGTATCCAGGCGGCGCTACGGGACTTACCCTTTTGATCCAGCGGATAGTCGAGCTTTTTTTTGGTTTTGAGCTTCCTTACACATTGATCAATATTATATTGAATCTGGTTCCAATCTACATTGGTTTTCGCTTTATTGGCAAGAAGTTTACACTGTATTCTTGTCTGTGTATTATGCTGACCAATATTCTGACAGATATTTTACCATCGCAGGCAATCGTCTATGACACGCTGCTGATCAGTGTATTTGGCGGAATTATCAATGGTTTTGCCATTAGTATGTGTCTGCTGATGAATGCGACGACAGGAGGAACGGATTTCATCGGCATCTTTTTGTCGGAGAGAAAGGGCGTGGATTCGTTTAATATTATTTTGGGGTTTAATGCGGTACTTCTGGTGGTTGCAGGATTGCTGTTTGGCTGGGAGAAGGCACTGTATTCTATTATCTTCCAGTATACTTCCACACAGGTTCTGCGCACACTCTTCAAACAGTATCGCCAGCATACACTTTTGGTGGTGACAAATCATGCAAGGAGAGTGTATGAGGTAATTTCTAAGAACAGTAACCATGGCGCCACAATCATTGAAGCAGAAGGCTCCTATGAACATCAGGAGCGCAAGATTGTCTACTCGGTTGTGTCGAGGGCAGAGTGCAAGGATATCATCAAAGGTATCAAAGACGTTGACCCAAAAGCGTTTGTCAATGTTATCAATACACAGCAGATTTCAGGACGCTTTTACCAAAGACCATACGAATAAGAAAAGGAGTAAAGAAAAATGGATAATTTTAAATTTTCAGCATTGGAGTACAAGAGACCAGACTGTGAGGGAATGGCAGCATTTGCGGCAGAGATAAAGGAGCGCATCCAACGTGCGGGCAGTTATGCGGAAGTAAAAGAAGCAGAGCTTGCATATGACGAGAAGGGACAGGACTTTTCCACAGATGCTACAATTGCTTCAATTCGTCATACTTTGGATACTACGGATGAATTTTACGAGAAGGAAAATGAGTATATTGACAGTACGTTTCCCACAATTATGCCGCAGCTTCTGGCGGTGAATGAGGCGTTGATGAACAGTCCATTTCGCGCTGAATTTGAGAAAGAATACGGAAAACAGTTTTTTGTGAAGATGGAGCTTGACAAGAAGAAATTTTGTGAGGCGAATATTCCGCTGATGCAGCAGGAGGCGAAACTCTCGAACGAATATCAGAAAATCATGGCGACAGCAAAGATTCCTTTTGACGGGAAAACGCTGAATCTGTATGGCATACAGAAATACTTTGAACACGAGGACAGAGCGGTGCGCAAAGCTGCAGTTCGTGCCTACTCCGAATTTTATCACCAAAATGAGCCACGGCTGGAAGAAATATGGGATGAGCTGATCAGGATACGAAATGAGATGGGACGCAATCTTGGATATGAGAATTTTATTCCGTTAGGGTATCTGCAGCAGGGACGTACTGATTATGGACAGAAGGAAGTGGAGTCTTTCCGCGAGCAGGTGCGCACGGTGATTGTAACTCTTTGCCAGAAGCTGTACGAGGCGCAGGCAAAGCGTCTCGGCGTTGATGATTTTGCCTTTTATGATGAGAAGCGCATATTCCCGGACGGCAATGCAGTTCCTGCTGGTGATGATGACTTCATGGTAAGCGAGGCAGCAAAAATGTATCATGAGATGAGCCCGCAGACTGGCGAATTTATTGATTTTATGATTGAACATGAGCTGATGGATCTGAAGAATAAGCCGGGCAAGGCATCGACGGGATATATGACTGATTTACAGCGCTACAAGGCGCCATTTGTGTTCTCGTGCTTCAATCAGACAATCGGTGATATGCAGGTGCTGACACATGAGCTTGGACACGCTTTTGCCGGATATATGGCGATGCGCAGTCAGCCGGTTTCGGATTATTACTCGGAGTCAACTGACATCGCAGAGATTCATTCTATGTCGATGGAACAGTTTGCATATCCCTATGCGGAGCGCTTCTTTGGGGAACAAGCAGACAAGTTCCGCTTTGCACATCTGCAGGAAGCGGTTACATTTGTGCCTTTTGGCGTGGCAGTTGACGAGTTCCAGCACATATGTTATGCAAATCCAGACCTGACGCCGAAGGAGAGAACCTTGGAATGGAAGAAGCTTGAGGAAAAATACATGCCCTGGCGTGCCTATGAGCAGGATGATTTCTTTGACAGAGGCGGATATTGGTATCACAAACTGCATATTTACCTTTATCCGATGTACTATATCAACTATACGCTCACAACCATGGGGGCGATGGAGTTCAAGAAAAAGGAGAAGGAAAATCACGACATCGCATGGGCAGATTATCTCAATCTCTGTAAGTGCGGCGGCAGTATGAGTTATCTCGAGACCCTGAAGTATGCGAATATCTCAAATCCGTTTGAGCAGGGCAGTGTGGAGCGCGCGATCGGAGTGGCGCGCGACGAGCTGCTGAATAGTCGGTTTATGGTGTAATATTGTATCGAAAGAAGCACAATCGATGCAGAGGCCTGCATAAATAAATGGAGACTTCACGAGAGTCTCCATTTGTTTGTCTTAGAACAGCTTTGCAGAGGCTTCCATGCGTTCTATCACATGGACACCAAACGGACAGCGCGATTCACAACCGCCGCATTTTATGCAGTCTGTGGCATGCGCAGACAGATTTTCATAGTGTGCGCGGACAGTCGGGGGCACGATGTCCTGCATCGTTGCCAGATCATACAGCTTATTGACCATAGCGATATCGATACCTGACGGGCATGGAGCACAATGTCCACAGTAAGTGCATTGTCCTACATAGGCATGGCGCGGTGCGTTTGCAAGGACGCTGGCGTAGTCTTTTTCCTCTTCGGAGGCCGTCTCGTAAGCAACAGCTGCATCTACATGCGCTGTTGTGTCATATCCAACCATGACACTGGCGACAGCAGGTCTGGTCAGAGCGTAGTGCAGACACTGGACTGGTGTCAGTGCCACGCCGAAAGGTGATGTTTCCTGGGTGAACAGTCTCCCGCCGGCGTAGCCTTTCATGACAGTGATTCCGATACCGTTCTGCTCGCAAATCTGATATAATTCTGCGCGCTCTGGTGCGATGCCGCCAATGTTTTCGGCATATTCGTCCTTGAAGTACTCGTTTAAGTCTTCGCTGGCTGGCAGCATATCAAAGGCAGGATTGACTGAGAAGAGAATCATTTCCACAATGCCGCACTGTGCGGCAAGCTTTGCGACATCCGGATTGTGGGTGCTCATTCCAATATGGTGGATGATGCCCCGCTGCTTTAAATCTTTGACAAAGGTGATAAATTCACCGTCCATAATTTTGTGAAATTCTGCAGTCTCATCTACAAAATGAATCATTCCAAGGTCGATGTAATCTGTGCGCAGACGGTTCAGCAAATCCTGAAAGGCCTCCTGGACTTTTTCAAGATTCCGCGTGCGCACATACTGACCATTCTGCCATGTGGAGCCGATATGTCCCTGGATAATCCAGCGCTCCCGCTGCCCCTCCAACGCTGCGCCGATGTTGGACCGCACATTTGGCTCTGACATCCAGCAGTCCAGTATGTTGATTCCTGCCTGCGCACAGTGATCAATAATTTCTTTTACCTCTGCAGCATTGTGGCGCTCCAGCCATTCGGCGCCCAGACCAATCTCACTGACATCCAGCCCGGTTTTTCCAAGTGTCCTGTACTTCATATAGGTGTCCTCCTTTTTGGTTGTAATTGGAATTCGTTTTAATGGTATCATAGTCCCATAGGGATTTCAATGGTTGTGGAATGCATTTGACAAATGATACAGAAAGAATTATAATTTTATCAGAACATTTCAGGGAGGTGAAATTTATGGACAGTTGCGATAGTACAGGACGAAGTAGCATTTGCGGTGGCATATTCAATATCGTTTTGACGCAGTCTGCCATAAGTTTTACCTAAGAGATTGTGTCTGCTTCATATTGCCTTTTATACCACCGTTTCCGGTTTCCTATACTACACAATGGTAACACGAGGTCTGCTTTAGGAAAACAAAAGCGGTGTATTTTTATGCCTTTTTTTGGTGTATTCTGTAATGTATTGGAGGGAAAATATGGAGAGAGAGATTTTGAATGAAAGTGTGGCAGAGGTTTTAAAAGAACCAGATTTTGTGGCGGAATTGCTGGAGATTATACGCTGTTCTCCCAACAGAGAGGAACTGTTAGACAGGATATCGGATTACCATGACAATGACATTGCCGGCGCAATGGAGCAGCTGACAAAGAATGAGAGACAAAAACTGTACCCGATACTGGGCGCGCAGAAGGTATCAGAGGTATTTACCTATATCGAGGATGTCGACAAATATTTGAAAGAGCTGAATCTGGAAAGCGTAGCGAAAATCATTTCTCACATGGACTCTGATGATGCTGTCGATGTCCTTGAAGAAATGGATGATTCTACACAGGAGCAGATTGTCCGGCTGCTCGACGATGCGTCAAGCCGCGATGTGCAGTTAATCCTTTCCTATGAAGACGATGAAATAGGGAGTAAGATGACGACGAATTTTATTGTGATTCAAAATACAATGACAATTCGTCAGGCAATGCGGGAGCTGGTGCGGCAGGCAGGAGACAATGATAACATTTCTACTATTTATGTGACAGACAGCAGGGGTTGTTTTTATGGTGCGATTGATTTGAAAGATCTGATTACTGCGCGAGAGGGAGATGCGCTCGAGAATCTGATCAGCGCATCCTATCCTTATGTGTATGACCGTGATAAGATTGGCGACTGCATCGAGCGAATCAGGGATTACGCAGAGGACTCGATTCCGATTGTAAACAGCCAGAATCGAATCATAGGGATCATCACTGCGCAGGATATCGTCGATGTTGTCGATGAGGAACTTGGGGATGACTATGCGAAGCTTGCCGGTCTGACTGCTGAGGAGGATCTGAATGAGACAACACTGCAAAGCATGAAAAAACGTCTTCCATGGTTAATTGCCCTTCTTTTTTTAGGAATGGGCGTTTCCTCTGTGGTAGGAATCTTTGAGACTGTCGTTGCAATTCTTCGGATCGTCAGCTGCGTTCAGTCACAGATACTT
>CAMWXA010000197.1 GCA_947178035.1 uncultured Lachnospiraceae bacterium
TATTGCAATTTTTGCATGGATTTTTGCTTGTTACTGGAACGGAGTGAACAGTAACGATAGAGGTGAGGGAAGATATGCAGAAACGCAGGAAAATATGGACAGAAAGGCTGATCTGTGCAGTTTATTTTACGGGATTTTTGGTGATGGCAGTGGTGATGATGGTCTATCAGCCACATGTGGATTGGATTTCGGAGGTACCAGTCAGTCCGCCGGACGAGTATTTTAGGATGTTGATTCCAAAGTTTATCTGTGAGCATGGTACACTTCCGACGGGGCTGGAAGAGGAGGTTCGCATCACGGGATGTGGGTTTTCTTATGGACTGTACAATGTGCTGCCGTATATCATACAAGGGTACTGTATGCGTTTTGTCAGTCTGTTTACGGATTCGCAGCTTGCGTTATTGTATGCTGGACGTGCGGTGAATGTTGTCTTCGGACTTCTGATGGCGTGGGTGGTGTATCTGCTGGGACAGAGGGTTTTTAAGGACAGCCGTTTTCGCTGGCTGTTTTGCTTTGCAGTGATGTATCTGCCAATGAATCTGTTTGTCCACACATACATTAACACGGATTCCTGCTGCATGTTGTCCACAGCGATGATTTTATATGCGCTGGTATGTGCTTATCAGGATGGATTTGACTACAAAAACAGTATATGGCTGAGTGTGGGTATTGTTCTCTGTGCGCTTTCTTACTACAATGCGTACGGGTATATTCTGAGCAGTATGATTCTCTTTGTGGGCTATTTTCTCACAAAGCAGGAGCGGTGGCATTTTGACTGGAGAAACATGCTCAAATATGGAATTTTTATCAGTGTGTTGGTTTTGATTGGTGCAGGCTGGTGGTTTGTCAGGACGTATTTTGTCCTGGACGGTGATATTCTGGGGTTAAAGACCAAGGAGCAGCTGGCGCTTCTGTATGCCCTGGAGGAGACCAGTCCGCTGAACACTTATCAGGCAAAGGGAATTGGCATCTGGCAGATGCTCAGGGAGAATCAGTTTTTTCAGTGCCTGTATGACAGTTTTATCGCGGCGTTCGGTTCGCTGTGTATCCGGGGGAACAGATGGACATATCTGTCTTACAAGCTGTTTTTCGGCGCAGGAATACTGGGGTGGACTGCGGCATGGATTTTTGACCAGGATATGAGAAAACAAAACGGCAGGCGGGTATTCTTTCATTTGAATCTGTTTTTGTGCGCCATTCTTCCTTTGATTATTATGATTGATTATGCGTACACGATGAATTATCAGCACCAGGGAAGGTATATCCTGCCTTCGCTGATTCCGATTATGTATTATGCTGTGCGGGGAATAGAAGCGCTTGCGGCATTGAAAATAAAGCGCTGTGCGCTGCCACGGATTTTGGTGAATGCGGGGGTTGCGTTTGCATTGTTTATAGCGGCAGGAAGCGCAGTCTACATGGTCTTTTTCCGTGCGCTTCCTGTTTATCGGGCGATGGGGATGATGTATTGATGTCCTTTGTCAATTCCTGTGCATGGAATGTTACTTTTCACACCCACGCCAAAGTAGCGGGAATCATGCGCCAAAATGCTTGCCCTTTAGCATTTTGTGTGCAAAATCTGTTATAATTCACACCTCAATAACGTATAAGCTGATAAAAACTGGCGTGGGTGTGAATTGTAACCATGGAATATTTTGTGTGGGTATTTGTTGGATTAAATATTGATAAAAGAGTAGAACTATGGTATAATCAAAACACGTGACGCAGAAATGCGAACACAGGAAACTTATACATTATATTTTATATGGAGGGACTTTAATGAAAAAAAAGTGGAAATTAGGTATGCTCCTGACACTGCTTTTGGTATTTGTTATGCAAATGACTGTTATGGCAGCAGGTGAGTCGGTTACGATCAACTACTGTTATATTGAAGGTGATCAGGTCATTGTAATCGGTAGTGGTGCAGTTGCAGCGAGCGATGATGGGAATTACTATTTGTTTGCACTGAAGCCATATGAAGCGGGAGTAGGTGCCAGAACAGATTATTGTGCGTCTGCACCGGCAGCAGAGTTAGTTCAGTTTACAACACCGCTGGGGCTTGACACAGCCGCTTCGAAGTTGTATTCAAGATTCGTTGTTACGGCTTTGCGCGGTGGCGCATTTGTTCCAGTAAGCACGGAAATGTACATCACAAATCCGGAAGCTGTTGCAAAGGCATCCACAAAGAGCATCGCAGAAGCGACAGGAAACAAAAAGGGTCTTTACTGCGGATGGCAGTATACACAGTACCTTTCTGACCTTGGTGCTGGTTATGTGGCATCGGTTCTCAACACAGCAGATTTCTTTAATGGCGGCGGTGTTAATTATACATACAATGGGAAAACATACCAGTTTAATGCGCAGCAGGTTCAGACAACAGATGCTCTGGTAAGTCTTTACAATGCGCAGAATGTTGACATTGTTATGACAATTGTGAACGGATTTAATGCGGGAACAGCAGATATGGTTTATCCGGAAGCCCTGACAACTGGCAAGAATCCCAATTACTATGCGTTTAATGTAGAAAATCCATCCGGTGAGGAGAAGCTGGAAGCATTTATGTCATTTATCGCAGAGCGTTATAATGGCGGACAGTATGGCTCCATACACAATTATGTGATCGGCAATGAGGTAAACAGCAGTGATTCATGGCATTATGCAGGCGAAATTTCTGTGGACGAGTTTGCTGTAAAGTATGCAAAACAGTTCCGCGTATGCTACAATGCGATTAAGAGTCATAATATGGGTGCAAATGTTTATATTTGTACTGACCAGAGATGGCTGCACAATGATGGCGGAAGTTCTTATGGCGGCAAACCTGTAATTGATGGGTTTAACGCAGAAATCTTAAGAACAGGAAATATTAATTGGGGTCTTTCTTTCCATCCATATCCGGCACCGCTGGCAAATACAAACTTCTGGACAGAAGCACCTGGTTATGCAGCATTGAAACTGGTTGACCATACAGAGAATACAAAGATGATCACTCCGTTGAATATGGAAGTTGTAACCAATTATATGCAGAAACCAGAATACCTTGCACCGTCAGGAGCTGTTAGAAATATCTTTTTATCTGAGTTAGGATTCAGCTCTATGTCTACTTTAAGTCCAGGAGTGGACGAGGGCGTTCAGGCGGCTGCTCTTGTATATGCGTTTAAGCTGATACAGGCAAATCCTTACATTAAGGGTGTTGCTTTCAACAGCATCATTGATAACGATTTTGAGGTGGCAAATGATAAACTGGCAGTAGGTTTGATGAGAAGCGATACTGCACAGAAACCGGCATACAGTGCATTCCAGAATATGGATAAGGCAAGTATGGATCATTTCCTGCCATACATCGGAGCGTCCAGCTGGGCACAGCTTGGTGTTCAATAATAAGTTGAATCAAAAAGAGCCTTTTGAAAGGCTCTTTTTTGTTTTACGATTTTTTGACAGGCAGATGATGGTACAGGAACAGCAATAGCGCTTTGATGCAGTCGATTCCCATGGAAATCAACAAACAACAGATAAAAACTACAATCGGATAGAGGATATCATATCCTAGTTTGGTAATCAGATTCGGAGTAATACCAATTGTCATTGAATATATCTGGGTTCTGACATTGCGGTGATCAAGGAAGGTATACACACCCATATGAATTAAGTAAATCCAATAGGTTTTTTTGCCGACATAGTTTATGACATTGCTCCAGTGGGGGGACGTTTCTCTTGCAAAGGTCAGGAAAAAGCCGGAAAAGCAGACAGTGAATATAAGCGAGACTGTGGTAGTCCAATAGTAAAAATAATCGTTTTCCAGTGTGCGCTGAAATAGGATGCACTGCAAAATAAAACGCAGGATATTGATACCGACCATGGCGGCCAGAAATAGGATCCGGTATTTCCAGTTATTGATGAAATAGTGTTGGTTTAGATAAAGTACATATCCGATGAGTACATATGTGACTGAGACATCAAATATCACAAAAGTGCCAATTGTACCAAACGGGGATGGAAATAATGCCTGCAAATCCGACACAAACATGCCGATGACATTGATTGCGATGATCCATCGGCAGACCTTTGAGGAGAGGGGATGTTCGATGGTCAGCAATTTTAACAGAGGCAGCAGGACAACAATGCGCAGATATGCAGTGATATACCATAAATGGGTGCTGAAATTTCCTTCAAAAAAATTCAGTGTTAGAAAAGGACGCAGCAGTTCTGTAAAGCTCAGTGCAGGGTGTGCCAGGCATTCCAGCAAGGATGCTTCATTGACAATCCAGCTGTCCAGTACCTGGAGACTAATCTTCAACAGAAGTACTGGTACTAGAATTCTGCAGAAGGTTTTTCCGACAGATTTCCAAAATGGTTCTTTTGTGGCTGGCAGAAAGAAGCCCATAATTAAAAAGAAAATAGCAACACCATCATCAAAAAATCCATGTATCAGTAAAAGCTCCTTATCAAGTCCTCCATTAATGACAGGTTCTGCACGGACGTGGCAGCCGATTACAATAAAACAGGCAAAAATCCGCATTAGTTGAACGCGGTAATCGTATTTGTTGTATTTTTGCAACATAATTTTTCCTCCTGGGGTTTTGTTAGGTTAAGGTAAAAAATGATTCTTAACCAATATAGCATAACAATGTACTAATGTAAATAAGCGCTGCTTACAAAAATACTTTTTGAAAGTTGTTGCATCCGTTTGTTGAAAAAGGTACAATGATGAATGACTGTTTCAAATGGTATTATAATAAGACTAACAGAAAAGGAGGAAGGATGATGTTTATGGATAGAAGATTGAGAGGAACCGCAAAGGGAGATTCTGCCAGAAAGACGGTCGGACTTTTGCTGACGGCGTTTCTGTTTGCTTTATATGGTGCGTTTCCTTATTTTGGTGCGGTTTCTATGCAGTGGGTTCTGATACGCTTTGCGGGATATTTTGCCATTAGTTTAGCAGCTTGTCTGCTGGTGTACAAAGCAGCTGGTTGGATTTTGCCCAAAATGCACTGCATAAAGATAGAGACGGTTCTATATGACAAATGGTCTGACAAGGTGTATTTTCTGATTGTGTGGGGAATTCTGACTGTGAGTTGGATTCCGGCGTATCTGGCTTTTTTTCCAGGAATATTTGGGTATGATGCACCAAATCAGATGGAGCAGATTATAAGCAATCAGTATACAGCGCATCATCCGCTGCTGCACACGCTGCTTCTGCGTGTTTTTTTAAACTGCGGAAAAGGGATTTTTGGGTCATACAATGGGGGTGTGGCACTGTTTTGTATTTTTCAGGGGCTTGTTTTGAGCAGCAGTATTGCGTATTCTTTTTTGATAATGAAAGTGCTGAAAATACCAGTTCCGATTTTGCTGGTCAGTTTGATTTGGTGTATTTGGAGTCCTGTGCTGCAAGTGTTGACTTTTAATACGACAAAGGATATTTTGTTTGGCGCATTGTTTTTGCATTTTGTTATCAATTGTTATTACTGGCTGATGCAGGGGAAGAAAAAGACGATTGTACAGATGGCTTGGCTGATTGTGTCAGGGGTTTTGATGTGTCTGCTCAGAAATCAGGGAATTTATATCGTGGCGGCGCTTTTGGTAATCAGTGTATTTGTCTGCTGGAACAATAAGAAATTTTTGGTATCCCTGTGCGTAATCATTGTCGCGAGCCAGTCCTTTTTCTGGGTTTCCAATCATGTGTTTGGCATACAGAAAGGTGACGCACGTGAGATGCTGAGTGTTCCGATGCAGCAGACAGCGCTGGTCTGTAAGCTGTATATGGAAGGCGAAGCTGTGCAGCTGACACCGGAGGAGTTTGAAAAATTTTCTCTCCTAGTGGACAAGGAACATATTCCGGATTTGCATCTCTCCACAGCAGACCCAATCAAAATGTACTTTAATACAGAGGTGTTGAAGCAGGATATTTCAGGGTATATATCGTTGTATCTTACGGTAGGGGGGCACAATCTTGGAACTTACCTGACTGCGTTTCGATGTCTGGCATATCCGTATTGGGATATGTCGGAGGGCGTGGCGCGCGGCATCAGTATAACCAACACATTTCCAGAGCTCTCTGAGAGTTGGGGGATTTACCAGAATTCTTTGCTGCCAGGATATAAAGAATATCTGAGCAGATATATTTTGTATGAAATGGATGAGAAAATCCCTATTGTATCATGGTTTTTGCAGCCCGGATTGTGCATTTGGATGATGACTGCGCTGCTTGGTGTGGCAATCGCCGGGAAAAACAAGGCGGTATTTCTGACTGCTTTGACAGGAATGCTGTTTATGGGAACGCTGCTGTTGGGACCAGTTGCCCTGCTGCGGTATATCTACCCGCTGATGATACTGGTGCCCTGGTTTTTGGCTGTTTTGTGCGGGGAAGTTTTCAGGACAGGAGGGAAGTAGTCGTTATGGGAAACTGGACGAATCGGATAATGCAGAATAAGAGAGCCTTTTGGTTATTGATTTCTGCTGAGCTGGCGGTTCTTATTTGCCTGGCAGCTGTCATTGGAATGAGCCGCAGCGAGCAGATTGAGGCAGCGCTGTCTGATTGGGAGTCCGTGTATATTGCATATAACGACGGATGGTATATTGATGAAAGTATTATTACATCATTTTGCAATGGCGAGAATATCGTGCAGGAGGGTGCTGAGACAGGGATAATATATGGTCCTTATATTGCGGTGGAGCGTGGGAACTATTCCATCCGGATAGCATATGATTGTGACAGCAGTCAGAGTTGTCTGATTCATGCGGTCTCTGACGACGGATATGAGACAGTAAAGACTGCAATCCTGCCGCCAGACCAGAAAGAGATTACAGAATCGATCGCACTGCAAAAGGATATTGACAGCCTGCAGATTATCCCAATCTATAACGGACAGGGAGCTCTGAAAATATCTGGGATACAAATTAAAGGACACATATCCTGACAATGGAAATGGTTGTCTTTGTGCTGGTTTTGCTTTGTATCGTAGTATGGAAAAAAACGTTTCGGAGAGAGACACTGCGGGTTTATGGTCTGGCCGTGCTGGAGACCATTGTGTTAAACTTGTATTTTATCATTCCGTTCCTCGATTACTATCTCAATGTCGATGTCAATATTAATAATACGGTTGACAACGTTGTCCAGCACAATCAATTTCACGGCGCCTATATTTGTCAGTGAGGATGAGCGTTACGCCAGGGCTTATCTTAATGCTGGTTCTGGTGGCGGGGGTTGTGCTTTGGATAGAGAACAAGCTGACAAAAGAAATGAAACTGCTGACTGTGTTTTCAATGATCATGTTGTTTCTGGCGTCGAATCTGTTTCCGTGGGATTATCTGGCGGAACATTTCAAATTGGGACAGCTGTTGGCACAAGTGCAGTATCCATGGAGATATGTCGGGATGTCCATCCTGTTTCTGGCGATGCTTCTTGGAAGTATTCTGCGTCTGCTGACTGTTAAGTGGGACATGAAGCGGGGAAAGAATCTGCTCTTGGCGATAACGGGAGCCTGTATGTTCATGTCATTTTACTATGTAAGTGATTACAGCAACGGTACGGAACCATTGCTGTACGATTATGAGATATCTGCATTTAGGACAGCTTCGATGGGAACGGAGGAATATTTGAGATATGGGACGAATTACCATATGCTGTCCGGCGGAATTGATAGTGAAAATATGCAGGAGGTATCGATGCTTACCAGGGAGTGGCATGCGATGGAGCTCTACTGCAGGGCGGAGGACAGAGCCGTGGTATGGCGCGTGGCAGAACTGCTCTCGGTGCTTGCAGTGCTGTGTCTGTGTGTGGGCGGCCTGATTAGAAAAAGAAGTACGCGTCTGTCAATAGAAGAAATATAACGGCTTCATTGTCAACAAAATTGAAAGAATCCTGTGCCAAATTGATAAAGGTATCAATTTGGCGCAGGATTCTTTTGTGCTTTGATGGGCGTTAAATGATAACAGAAAATAGTTGCAAATATTCATAGAATGGGTTATAATCTCTAGATGAGAAATAAATAGTATCTTTTAGAGAAAAAGGAACCGTAACAAGAATGGAG